>JBGSHH010000878.1:0-9250 GCA_041752355.1 Pirellulaceae bacterium
CGCTCGACAGGCGTTTGCGTGCTGCTGGCTTCTTCGTCATATGATTCGTCATTACTATCCGCCCGTTCGCTCGCACCGGAGTCGCGCTCTTCGTCGCCAAAGTCCGGCCCTTCATGCGTCGGACCACTGCTGAAATCGCCAACACTCGCGGTCAGCGTGTTGGGAATCGGTTCTTGTTTTTGCGCCGGCTCGAAGTCCTCGTCGAGCTCGCTGGCAACGACATCTTCCGCCTGCGGTTCTTGACCGTCAATGGACCCGAGCGTTTCCCAGCGCTGCTTGCGCATCTGCGATACCGACCAATCGCTCTGCACGGCCCCTTCGAGCCACATTTCCGCATCTTCCCAATCGAGTGCGGCCTGAAAATGGCTCCAGTACAAACCGTTGTAATTGTCGTAGTCGCGACCAAAGCGCTGCGCGACGCGCCGCAAGCGACCGACATGCTGCCCCGTCACGCCGCCGACCAACCTGGCCCATGCTTCGTCGGCATACTCCGTCGCGGGAGCCCCGCCATCGATCAACGCGCCGCGCCACTGCACGATGATCCGACCCTTCTCCCAATTCGTGGTGCTGACCAGTTGGTTCCACTGCCCAATATAAGGCTGTGACGTGGCCACCACTTCGTCACTGACCGGCACTTCGATCAGGCTATCGACCGACGAAACCACAGGCGAATCGGACATGCGAGAGACTTCCATTCTGAAGAGGAATTTCCTAGTGGCGAGACAACACCTTAACCGCCGACTCAGTCAACATCCAAGTGGCGTTTGCAGAAACGAGCAAAGCTTTCGCGTGGCAAGAGTTGCGCGATTCAACACGCCGCACCCCCACGGGGAAAACTTGTCGAACGACCAGCCGCATGTTACGCAGGCGACGGCGCTCGATCGGCGGCTTGAAATCCAGCCGCTTTGTGCGATCCATCGCAGAACGGTTTTTTTGTGGAGTGTCCGCAACGACACAGAGCCAAAGCTGGCTTGGGAGAATCGCTCGTGAACACGTTGCCTGCGGCATCGATCACTTTCACCGGCCCCTCCACCACGATGGGCCCATCATCCCGCAAGCGAATAGTCACTTCCGACATCGTAGCGAACTCCCAGCGAGTAACGGCGACCGCACACTTGCAGTCTAACGCTCGCCGCCAACTAACCAAGGTGTGAGATGCCGCGAAAGAGGCGGCCAGCGCTACAGATTTTCGCGACGCGCAGAGGGACATCCCGATTGGGAAAACTTTGCGGCTGCTATCACTTCGTGGCGGCGTCCGCCTGAATGACAATCAGCACGCGTACCGAGGCCGGAGCCGCTGCGCGACGCATGACATTGGCGTCGAGCTTTTCCTTGTTCTCGCGTGACTTGACGCCGCTAGTATTGGCCCCGCTAGTAGTGACGCCGCCGGGAGCGTTGGCACCCTTCGCATTGTCAAATCCTCGCGCCGCGGCGGTCGGCTTCGGATCGTTCGGTTGGGGAGCGAATGCCTCCGGTGCCAAAGGCTGATCACTCGGCTGGCCTTGGGCGGCCTCTGATTTTTCGGCGCGGGAAGGCGGAAGCAAGTTGCGTTTGTCATCGCCAGCCTGATCCTTCGCGCGCTCTTCGCGTTCCGCGTCGGTACGCTTTTCGCCAACGCCGTCTGCCGATCGAAATTCCGGCAACTTCAGACGCAGAGCGCGACCGCGCGGGCCTTGCACAGGCGTGGCAGAATCCAGGACCGCCGTGCCTTCACCCGGCGCAGCTGCATTCTCGGCATTACCGCCCAAGTCACGCCCACCTGCGCCACCACGCGCCGCACCACCACTCGCTGAACCACCACTTGCTTTGGCCGCGCCAAAACCAGCCGGGGCCGCGCCGGCGGTATCAGCCAACGGCGCGTCAGGCGCGGGTTCGCGGGTCGCCAGAGGCGAGGCGGGAACTTCGGCGAATTTCTCTTCCAAGCCATTGCGGGGCAAAAGCAAATCGGCGGCCCCTGCAGGGCCCTGCTTGCCTTCTTGTGCGGGCTTACCTTCTTGTGCTGACCTGACTTCTTGGGCTGACACAGCGGACGCCCTGTCACGCGCGAAGCGCACGGCGTAGCCTGAGTGCTCTAAATCCGCGAGCATCTCGCCGACAGCTTCGGCAGGTGCTTCCAAATAGAAAACTTCCACATCGCCCGGTGCATCTTTGGCGGCTTGCTCGGCGGCGCGCGCTAGTTCCAGGTTTTGCGGATCGCGCTGGGCATACGTAGCCGCTGCATCCGACTCATTCCCGTACTTGGTTTGCTCGTCGGCGGTCTTCTTCTTCGCCGCGAGTTGCTCGTCGACTTGCTCGACCACGGCAATACCGCGCCGCGCCAGCGTCGTTTCCATGAGCCGCTTACGCAAACCAGTGGCTGGCATATCGACCACCACCACTTGCAAGCGATCGCTGCTCCTCGCCAGGTCCTGGGCCATGCTAAGTTCGCGATTCTTACGCTGCACGTTTTCCGTTTCGTCCGTTATGGCCGAACGGATATCACGCTTGGTATCGGAAAAGGGCGCGGGAGCGACACGCATCAAAGGCGCAGGCGTTCCCGTCGCGGCATCGGCTTGCCGCTCCTTAGTCGCGTTTGGCGTGGCGAATTCTTTGTTCTCTTGTTTGCGATCCGCTGGCTTAAGGGCGTTGTCGGGCAGACTCTTATCCGCCTTGGCAGACGCGCGCGGCGCGGTGTTCGCTTGCATTTTAAGGGGACGCTCTGCGATCGGTGCGTCCCCCTTGCCTTGGGCATTATCCGCGGGAGCCACGCTATCGACAGTTGGTCCTGGCCGACTGTCGCCAAAACCGCTGCGACGCAGGTTGTCCCCTGGTCTTGCGCTATCTAATCCCCCGCTACCTAATCCACCACCCAATCCACCGCCGAAACCACCACCATCAGCAGCTTCCTCATTGGCGAGCGATTTCGCCAGAGTTCCCGACGCCGGAGCGTTCTCTAAAGCTTCGACACTTTCGCCGACGTCGTGTTCTTTTTGGAGATCCGACTTCGCCAGGGGCACCTCCGCCTCACTGGTGCGTTGCGCAAATTGCGAGAATTCCTGAGGCAAGAGCAATACGCACAACAAAGCCGCCGCGATGCCGGCAATGCTCCAGACCATGGCCTTCCAGGCGAGCGGCTCACTGGAACCAATGGGCGTTGCGGCGGCCGGAGGAGGAGAAATTGGCGGGGTTGTCGCAGGTTGACGATCGCTGGAAGTGATCGAGGGTTGCTCCCTAGTGCTAGGAGCGAGCGCTGCATCGGACGGGCCGGCCGCTTGCTTGGCCAACTTGGCCTGCGCTAGCACCTGGGCAGTGAAATCGTCGCCGAGTTTCACGCGTGGCATCGATTGCAGCGAATGACGCAGCGCCCGCAAGTCGTCGTGCATCTGACGCAGCGACGCATCGCTGCCCAGCGCCAACTCGACCTGCGCTTGCTCCTCGGCGGTGAGTTCACCGTCGAGATACGCGCTGATCAGTTCGTCATTCCAAGACTTGTGCATATGACTAACCTAACTATCCGCCGTGGCCCATGTTCTTCAAGCATCTCCACCACTATCGACCAACACGCCTTTAAGTTCATCCCGCAGTTGCAGTCGCGCCCGATGCAAGCGACTGCGCACGGTGCCGACCGGCAATTCCAAAATTTCCGCAATGGTTTCGTAACAGCAACCTTCCATTTCGCGTAATACTAATATCGCGCGATGTTCGTCGCTGAGTTGTTTCAAGGCGGCGGTGACCAGTTCCGCGCGCTCTTCGCGCAGCACCCGATCATCCGGCGTTTCGCCGTCATCCAGTGGCTCCACGCCTGCCACCTCGCGATGTTGTTCGACCGACACTTCCACCCTCCGTCGTCGGCGACGACTGATGGCGATATTAAACGCCACGCGATACAGCCACGTGTAAAACGCGCTGTTCCGCTGGAAGGAACTCAGTTTCAAATACGCTTGGACAAACGCTTCCTGCACGACGTCTTCCGCTTCTTCGCGGCAACCCGCCACATGCACCACAGTGTTGAACAGGCGGTCCTGGTATTTGCGCACCAGTAGCCCGAACGACTCCGCGTCGCCTTGTAGCGCCTCATCAATCAGCTGTGTGTCATCTTTCACAACCGCTCCGATGTATGGGACGCACGGGCCGGGGAAAAGTTCCCGCCGTGACGCAGTTTGGTTCCACCAACCACCCCCAGAGTTCGATAGTCCCTCATCTTCCCGGTAATGCCGGGAGCTGTCAAATGCTGCCGAAAACACTGTCATTGTCGGCCAGAAATCTATCTAAGTCTATTCTCCAAAAGGACTTAACGGATATTTTTCGGTTCTGCGTCTCCTTGGGCGATGGTCGTGCGGCGTCGGCCGCCTGTCCAATTGACGGCGAAGAGACTCGCTGCTACAAAAAGGGATTCTCTCGCACCCAATCGCATCTTCACCATATTGCCAGGAGTTTCCCGTGGGCACAGCCTCGGAGCGCACTCGCGAATTGCGTCGTCGTCGCAAACGCACTGAAAAATACAAGAAAATCGGCCGCAAGGCTGAGAAAGCAACCATTTCGGAGAAGGCCCATTTGGCCGACAAACTCCGCAAGATGAGCACTGGCGGGCATATCGTGGTCGAACGTTTGGGATTGGAACAACCTCGCTAGAGGTTGATGTACTTCCAGGATCGATCTGCGGGGGCCCAAGCGGCCCCTGTGCTGTTTCTTGGCAGCTGAAGAACGGGTTTCTTTGCCCGTCTTCCCCAGGCTGACATTGACCCACTTTCGCCCTCCCCTACAATGTCGCGGTTTCTCCAATTCCATTGGCAGGCGCTCGAAGCCTACCCCCACGCACGATGACGCAGTCTCCCGATCAACCTGATTCCACACCGCCTGAAGATCCCGGCGTGCATATCGCTTCGCGCCGCGCCAAACTCCAAAAAATCGCCGAACTCGGACTCGATCCCTGGGGGAGCCGCTTCGACAACCGCTCCTACGTCGCCGATATCCGCGCCCGCGCTGGCGAAATTCGCTACCAAACCGAAGCGGGTCAAATCGTCGATCTGCCAGCCGATTTCGCCGCGGCCGAGTTCGATCGTAAAGCCTGGAAAACCGCCCAAGGCAAAGGGGAGCTGACTGGCCCCAAGGTCCGCGCCGCCGGGCGCATCATGCTGCAGCGCGATACCGGCAAGCTCCGCTTCGTGAACATTCAAGACTGGACCGGCAACATCCAGCTCTTCATCGGCAAGAATCAGGTAGGCGAGCAAAGCTGGAACCTCGCTGGCTTGTTCGACCTGGGTGACCTGGTCGGTGTCGATGGCGAACTGCGCTACACCAACACCGGCGAGCTCACCATCTTCGCCGAAGTGCTGCACTTCCACGCCAAGAGCATCGAGCCGCCACCCGACAAGTTTCATGGCCTGGCTGATATCGAAAAGCGCCAGCGGATGCGCTACATCGATCTCGCTTATGGTGAAGGAGCCCGCGAGCGGTTCCTCAATCGCACCAAGGTCGTGCAATCGATTCGTAGCACGCTCGGCACGCAAGGCTTTGTCGAGATCGAAGGACCGACGCTGCACACCATCGCCGGTGGGGCGGCGGCGCGACCCTTCCTCACGCATCATAATGCGCTCGATATGCAGCTATACATGCGCATCGCGCTGGAGCTGCATCTCAAGCGATTGTTAGTCGGCGGCATGGAGCGCGTGTACGAACTGGGACGCGTCTATCGCAACGAAGGGATCAGCCCGCGACATAATCCCGAGTTCACCATGCTGGAGGTGTATCAAGCCTATGGCGACTACAACAGCATGATGGACCTGACCGAGGCAATCATCTGCGACGCCATCAAGGCGATCGATGGCACGTATCTTCGTCCTTGGGGCGAGAAGTCGATCGACTTCACACCGCCGTTTCAGCGCCGCACGTATGACGACTTGTTCGCCGAACACGGCGGCGTCGATCCGCAAGATGCCGCCGCCGTGAAGAAGCTCGCCGACCAGATTGGCTTCGAGACCAAGAACAAGCATCCCGATGTCATCAAGAGCGAAGTCTTTGAAGAGAAGGTTGAAGACGCGCTGGTCGGTCCGATCTTCGTCTGCGATTATCCCGCCAGCATTTGCCCGCTCACCAAGCGCAGCCAGAAGAATCCCGCCGTGGCGGAACGCTTCGAACTATTCGTGCATGGCATGGAAGTCGCTAATGCGTATACCGAATTGAACGATCCCGATCTGCAGGAAGAACTGTTTAGCTCGCAACTCGCCGGTCAGGCGGAAGAAGACTCGATGGCCAAGATGGACCACGACTTCATCCGCGCCTTGCGCAATGCCATGCCGCCGGCTGGTGGTCTGGGCATTGGCATCGATCGGCTGGTGATGTTGCTGACCAATAGCGCATCGATTCGCGATGTCGTGTTGTTTCCGATCATGCGACCCGAAGGATAGTGGAGCGCAGGCGTCCCGCCTGCCTCTGGGAATTTTTGCGAAGACGAGATTTTAGTACAGAAATATTTAGTACAGAAAAGCGGGTGGGACGCCCGCGCTCCCTAGAGCCAAGGATGGCAAACTATGTACAAGCTGCTACTCTCCTGGCGTTATCTGCGCACGCGCTGGATCGCCATGGCGTCGATCGTGAGCGTCACGCTCGGCGTCGCCACGCTGATCATCGTCAACAGCGTGATGACCGGTTTCTCCGCCGAGATGCATGCGCGACTGCACGACATTCTTTCGGATGTCACCATCGAAAGCCACGGCTGGGACAATCTCGTCGACCCCGAATGGCATAAGGAAGAAATCCGCAAGACGCTCGGCAACGACGTCATTGGCATGACTGCCAATGTCCGCGTGCCGGCCATGATCAACTTTCAGGTGAATGGCCGTTGGATCACGCAACAAGTGATGCTCATCGGCGTCGATGAAAACACCTACGCGCAAACCAGCAACATGGGGCAGTACTTGCTCCATCCCGAGAATCAAAAGCAACTCGCATTCGACTTGCGCGACAAAGGCTACGACGAGCGCTTGCCACCTTCGGGCTGGAAATATCGCGCCGCGCATGTCGCCTACGAGCGCGCGCTGCAAGAAGAAGTCGAACGAGTCGAAGCTCAAAAGCGCGCCCAAGTTCGTGGCTCGGAAGCGGAAGCCGCCCAGCAAACAGAACCGCCTTCTGCTGAGACCGTTAAGCAAAACCCGTTCGAGATGCATCAGCGTCCCGATCAAGTCGCGCCGCAAATTTTCGACGAAGCCAAACAGCAGTATACAGGCATCGTCTTGGGCGTCGCGATTTGCAGCACGCGGTTTCGCGATAAAGAAACCGATAAGGTGAAAGACTACTACCTCTGTCGCCCTGGTGATGATGTCAAGCTCACCTTTCCCAGCACAGGCGTACCTCCCAAGCCGATCAGCGAGACGTTCACGATCGTCGACTTCTACGAAAGCAAGATGAGCGAGTACGACTCGACCTTCGCCTTCGTGCCGCTCAGTAAATTGCAAGAACTGCGCGGCATGATCGATCCCATGACCGGCACGCCGGCCGTCAGCTCGATCCAAATCAAGCTTCGCCCCGGTGCCGATCTGAACGCTTGTCGCGATAAGCTGCGCGAGCGGTTCAGTGTCGACCAATACGCCTATCGCATTCAGACGTGGAAGGATATGCAAGGACCGCTCTTGTCGGCGGTGCAAATGGAAACCACGATCCTCAATATCTTGCTGTTTCTGATCATCGCGGTCGCCGGCTTCGGCATTCTGGCGACGTTCTTTATGATCGTCGTCGAGAAGACGCGCGACATCGGTGTCCTGAAAGCGCTCGGGGCGCCGAGCAGTGGCGTGATGAGCATCTTCCTCAGCTACGGCTTTTCGCTCGGCATGGTCGGCTCCGGCGTCGGCGCGGTGCTGGGCCTGTTGTTTGTGATCAATATCAATCGCATCGCGGCGCTGTTGGAATACGTGACAGGCCGCGAAGTGTTCGATCCGACGGTGTACTACTTCCGCGAGATTCCAGCCATTATCGATCCGCTCAGCGTCGCGTGGGTCGTGGCTGGCTCGGTGCTGATTGCGGTGTTGGCTAGTGTGCTGCCGGCGATGCGCGCCGCGCGGCTCCATCCGGTGGAGGCTTTGCGCTATGAGTAACACGAATACCAAAATCCAACCGCGCAAGGGCGCAGCAACCAACCCGACCACCGGCACCGGGACGCGCATCGACGCGCCCCATGCGATGGGTGCGTCGCAGGCCACGACGCCCGGCATCGTCCTCACGGCGAAGCAGCTCTGCAAGAGCTATAAGAAGGGGAAGCACGTTATCCCCGTGCTGCGCGGCGTCGATTTTTCCGCCCGCGAAGGTCAGTTCACGGCCATCGTCGGACAAAGTGGCTCCGGCAAGAGTACGCTGCTGCATTTGCTCGGCACGCTCGACGCACCGGATGAAGGGGAAATCCACTTCGAGAGCCGCCGTATCGACAACTTGTCGTATCGCGAGCGCGACGCGCTGCGCAATCAGCAATTCGGCATGATCTTCCAGTTCTATCATTTGCTACCGGAACTGAGCATGCTCGAAAACGTGCTGATGCCGATGATGATCATGGAAGGGGTCTGGTCGTACTGGCGGAAGAAGAAGGAATACACCGAACGCGCCAAGCACTTGCTCAATGAAGTGGGACTGAGCCATCGCTTGACCCACAAGCCGCGCGAACTTTCCGGTGGTGAAATGCAACGGACCGCCATTGCCAGAGCGCTGATCGCCGGGCCGCGGTTGCTACTCGCCGACGAACCGACAGGCAACCTCGATCAGCAAACGGGCCGCGAGATTCTCGACATCCTGCGGAAGCTCAATGAGCGCGAACGCCTGACGATCGTCATGGTCACGCACGACATGGCCATCGCGCGCCAGGCGGATCACACCGTGCGGTTGGCGGAAGGTTTGGTTGTCAACGCTTAAGCGATAACTACTTTTCCCGCCAGAGCCAACGCAGGGAGTCAGGCAAGATCGCGCCACCATGCTTGCCATTGTGGCCCCCTTCGCCGCCGACGAACTGGTAGTCGTACTTCTTGAACTTCAGCGCGGCATCCATCTGCAGATTCGAGAGCCACCAACTGCCGTGCTCGTTGTCTACATCTTCGCGGCCATCTTGCAGGAACACGCGTAGCGGCTTGTTGGGAGTCTTACGAATCACCGCCGGATAGACATGGCCACCACGAATGTTGGTGAAGCTGCCGACATGGCTGAGTACTTTGCGGAACGCGTCGGGCTTTTCCCAGGCGACCGTGAAAGCGCAGATGCCGCCTGAGGAGATGCCAGCGATGGCGCGCTGGTT
>JBGSHH010000879.1:0-2652 GCA_041752355.1 Pirellulaceae bacterium
CAACGCATCGGCCAGCGTCTTCTCCGACAAATCGAGCCGTTCCCCTCCCGAGGTCACACCGCGCACGCCACCGCGTGGATGGTAGCGACCGGTCAGAAACTCCGCCCTGGTGGGTGAGCAAACAGGGCAAACGTAAAAGCGCTCGAACGACGCGCCGGCTTTGGCGAGTGCATCCAAGCGAGGCGTTTGTAAGTTGCGATTGCCGCTAGCGCTTAAATCCCCCCAGCCTTGGTCGTCGGTCAAAATCACGACAACATTGGGTTTCTCGGCGGCGATGGCGAACGTCGCCCAACTCAGCGCCAGTCCCAACGCGCAGGCTAATCGATTTAACATGGCGCTCTCCTCGACAACGGCAACGACAACGGCAACTTTGCGAAACACTGCATGCCACTGAAGTCTAGCAAAGAATAGATGAAATTGCAGGTCATTGCTGCTAGGCTAACACTAACCCGAAGCGTCGGCGAGGAATTCCCACCGCAGGTGAACAATCATGATTCGTTGTCTGGCCTTGATGCTGCTTGCTTGTCCCGCCTTCGCGCTGGCTGCCGATCCCACGCCTGGCCCCTTGCCGGCGGAAGATGCCGCGGCGCGGACTCGCTTGCCGGAAGGCTTCCGCACGACACTTTTCGCCGCCGAACCGGAGGTGACGCAGCCCATCTCCTTCTGCATCGATGATCGCGGTCGGCTCTTCGTCGCCGAAGCCACCAACTACGGCGATTGGAAACCAACGGGCGAGGATCGCATTATCATTTTGGCCGATACCAATGGCGATGGTCGGGCCAATGAGCGCAAGGTTTTCTACACCGGCCTGAACTATGTTACTGGCGTCGAAGTCGGCTTTGGGGGCGTGTGGGCGATGTCGCCGCCCTGCTTGTATTTCATCCCCGACACAAACGGCGATGACGTTCCCGATGGCGCGCCCGAAGTAGTGCTCGATGGCTTTGGCTACAAGGAAAGCCGCCACAATCTGGCCAATGGATTCACATGGGGTCCTGATGGTTGGCTCTACGCAGGCCATGGCCGCACAAGCCCGTCCGATGTTGGAGTTCCCGGCACGCCAAAGGAGCAGCGGATTCACTGCGATGGGGGCGTCGTACGTATTCATCCGGTCGATAAACGGTTTGAAAACTTCTCCGATGGCAGCACGAATCCTTGGGGGGTCGATTTCGATGACTACGGCCAGTGCTTCGTTTCCAATTGCGTGAATCCGCATCTGTTCCACATGATTCAAGGAGGTCATTACGAACCGTGGCGCAATCGTCCTTCGAGTCAGTACGCGTACGAACGCATCCCAACGATTGCCGATCACTTGCACTATCCGGGCAAGAGTTGGGAAAAGTCACGCGGTGGCGCGCCGGAAACTTTGGCGATGGGCGGGGGACACGCGCACTGCGGCACGCTGGTCTATCTCGGCGATACGTTTCCCGACAAGTACCGCAACACCGTCTTCATGTGCAACGTGCATGGCAAACGGATCAACAACGATTTGCTCGCGCGGAAAGGATCGGGCTACATTGCGCAGCACGGTCCCGACTTCATGCTCTCGGAGGATCCGTGGTTCATGGGGGTGACGTTGAAGACGGGGCCCGATGGGAGCGTCTTTGTTTCCGACTGGTCCGACACCGGCGAATGCCATACCTATAAGCCGCAGCGTGAGAACGGTCGCATCTTCAAGCTCAGCTATGGCGAAGCGAAAACCACGCCGCCAGTGGACTTGAACAAGCTCAGCGACGACGAATTGGTCGCGTTGCAGTTGCATCGCAACGATTGGCACGTGCGACATGCGCGACGCTTGTTGCAGGAGCGCGCCGCCCAAGCGAAACTCGCTGACGAAACCATCGCTGCCTTGAAGAATCAATTGCGCGAGCAGCCCGACGTCACGCGCCGCCTGCGGGCGATGTGGACATTGCATGCGATTGGCGCGCTCTCCGCCGATGAACTTCTGAAACTCGCCAGCGACAAGGAGGCATACATCCGCGCCTGGTCGCTGCAACTGGCAACCAACAATGGGCCACCCGATGCGGAAATGGTCGCGCAAATCGAACAATTGGCTGCGAACGATCCATCCTCCATCGTGCGGCTCTATATCGCGGCGGCCTTGCAGCGTATGCCGGTCGAGCAACGTTGGACCGCCGTCGAACATCTCATCAACCATGCTGAAGACACCGACGACATGAACTTGCCGTTGATGTACTGGTACGCGCTCGAACCGCTCGTGGCGGCCGACAAGACCAAAGCGCTCGGACTGGTCGCCAAGGCGAAGATTCCGCTGATTCGGCAATTCATCGCTCGTCGCGCGGTGGCGAAGTGACGCGTCCTTGGTAGTCTTACACCAACCCGAAGCGTCAGCGAGGAATCCCCCGCATTTCCTCGCTGACGCTTCGGGTTAGTGTGACGCGGAATTACTCCATCACGATCACGCACGGATCAAAATCTTCCTGACGCGCATTAAGCCCTGGCGTGGGCAGCAACTTCTTCGCTACGCGATCGTAAAGAAAGATATCGCGCTCACCTTCGCCTTGGATGCGTTCGGAAACAAAGACGATATAGCGACCATCGCGACTGAGCGCTGGCGATTGCTCATGGGCCACCGAGTTCAGGCCAGGCAGATCGACAAGTTTGTTCTGCTCACGATCATAGAGATAGATATCC
>JBGSHH010000880.1:0-3429 GCA_041752355.1 Pirellulaceae bacterium
ACTCTCCTTCTGCTCAATGGGAATCCGCGTCGTGTTCACCGAGTGTTTGCCGCCCTCCACACCTCGCCCCTTTAGCGCGTTTGTCCCTTTGAACTTCTTACGGGTCCAGAATTTAACCGCCATCAACCCTAACGGCTTGTCCGCAGTGGTGATCGCCAGACTGGAGTGCATCAGCAACCCGCACTTGGTGATGGGCTGGCTGCCAATCCGGGCACGTGGCAGCAAACGCGTCTTGCCGATGGCCTCAGGTCGCTTGCGCTGAAAACTGAACTCGGTGGTGTCATGTAGGATGAGGATCGGGCCTTTGGCAGCCGCGATACGCGATTTCGTAGCGGCAAAGTGGCCTGCCAGAATGATGCTTTCATCAACGGTGTCCGTTCGGCTAACCACAGTTGACCATATCTCAGGCTCTGGGGTTCTGGCGTCGGCCAGGACGGGTGGCTGGATCGTCAGGCGGTGGGCGGCGATGTGGCGGCGAGGAGATCACGCTGCCAGACGTCGGGGAGGAGGCGGTCGAGTTGGTCGCCAGGGAGAGTAACGACTTGCGCCAGCAGGCTGGTTAGATAGTGCTGCGGATCGACGCCGTGGCGCTCGGCACTGGCGATGAACGAATACCACACGGCAGCCGTTTGCCCGGCGGCATCGTGGCCGGCAAAGAGCCAGTTCTTCCTGCCAATCGCCACCCGTTTGATGATGTAGCCACAGTGCCCTCCTTGTTTTGTTTGTTTGTGGGTTATCACGGTTCTTTGCTAGCAGATTCCGAGTTTGATACTCGTCGGACTAGTCAGTTCGCCAGGTTTCAGAATGCCGGCCGGATAGGAGGCGAGCTTTTGGAGTCGCTGCATCTCGTCGGTATCGGCCCAGTAAATCCATCGGCTCCCGATCTGCTTCGCCTGCACCCAACCTTGGTGACGCCAGCCGGTAAGTGTCGATGGCTTGATGCCGAGCTTCTGCGAGAGATCGCCAGATCGCCACCATGGTCCCGACAAGACTGGTTTCGCACCGATCATGCCCTTGCGTCGGAGTGCAAGGAACAGGGCGTTGATGCTGGAATCGGTAAATTGCTCCTTTCGCGCAGATCGATAGCCTTCGTCGTTCAACTGCCGAATCATTTCTGTTCGCGGGCAGCCCGAGTTGTAGAGTTCCCTCGCTCGTGAGAAAAGCGATTCGGCGTTCTCTAGTTCGTCGAAACTCATGACCGTACGGCGAGTTTCATGCTGGCTCGTGCATCCTCCGGACCAATGAACAGTCACAGCGAGACGCTCAGTTCCCTCGATTACTTCAACCACGATGCGGTCGATTAATATCCGCACTAGATCTTGGCGGTCCTTACCGGAAGTAGCGTCACTGTTCCATAGTGAGTGGAAGTCTTTTGATAGATCTTCAATCGTTTCCCGTTGCTGCGACGTCAGCTTACTTGGTCGCTCATGCTGAAAACGGTTCAGTTCCTCGTCGCACTTGCGTTGCTTTCCCAGGGCAGTCTCCCAGCGATTCTCTAGTTCAGCCGCCACAAGCCGATTGCTGGGATCAACCTCCTCGTAACAACGACGGGCTAGCTCCGATTCATAAGTCGCGCGCTGAACGGTCTGCCTATGGTGAGTTTCCAAACGCAGTCGCTCCGCTTCAATGTCATCGGCAGCTGCGATGCTCAGTTCCAACGAGGCCGGTCCCAAGGCTTGGAGCAGCAGCTTCTCAATCAGCGGCTCAACCCACCGACCGTTGAACGACTGACAGAGTGGCTGGCCGAACTGCATTCTGGCGCTGCTGCATTCGAAGCTGGGGATTCCTTCGCGATAGTGAATGGACATTCCTGCGCCGCACTTTCCGCAGACGATGCGACCCGCCAGAAGGGACGAGCCACGCGAAACGCCAAAGCCGAAGCGAGTGCTGTTTTCTCGGAGTTTGCCTTGATTCCGTTCCCATTGCTCCCACGTGATATAGGCAGGTACCTTGTCACGAATCAGCACTTCCCAGTCGTCCTGAGGTAAGCGCCGTTGTACCGTCTTGCGGTCTCCGTCTGCCGTGCTGGTGGTTACGCATTGCGAGCGTCCAAACACGTAGGCTCCGGCATAGATGGGATGGCGAAGAATGTGCATGATCGTGCTGCGCTTGGGAGCATGCCAAGTAACTTCCGTTGGGTGCATGCCATTGAATGTGCGACGACCAATCAAGATCCGCTCGTCGTGCAAGCACTTGAGCACGGCATGGGCACTACCCAGTTCCGAGAACTTCTCAAAAATCATGCGAACCACATTCTGAGCTTGCGCATCAGGCTCCAAGCCGACTCCATCTCGCGTGCGAACATAGCCGATCGGAGCCTCGCCGAAGTACTCGCCACGCCGCGCCTTGTTCTTCTTACCAGCATGTAGACGCGATTTGAGTACATGCAGCTCTGCTTCGCTCATTGTACCTTTCAAGCCCAGCAAGAGCCGGTCGTTGTGGTCGCGGGGATTGTAGATTCCATCCGCATCTCCAAGTAGCGCGCCGAATACAGCACACAACTCCAGCAACTGATGCCAGTCACGACAGTTCCGCGCCAACCGACTCATCTCAATTCCCATGACAATCCCCACGTGCCCCAACGATAGCTCAGCCAATAATCGTTGAAAGCCGCTGCGGCCTTGGATGCTACTGCCACTGACGCCTAGATCGTCATCGATCAGCTCGACGCGTTCGGCTTGCCAGCCATATAATTGTACGCGGCGCACCAGATCGTATTGGAGTTGAGTCGATTCAATGTTCTCTTTCACCTGACGCATGCTGGACTGGCGAACATAGACGACAGCCAACCGCGAGAGATGCCGGGTCTCGATCTTGTTACTGAAGACGGACAATGTGGATCGCCCCACAGATTGAGAGAGTTCTTTGCTCTGCTCAACTCGGCATTGCACTTCTCGAGTCTTCATGACTCACCCCCCCTCGTGTGAGGAGTCACGTGCGACTTCAGCATTCGCGTCGCTATCGTCAGCGCGTCCTGCCGCGTTCTCTCCGGAAGATGCAACCAGAGCGTTGCTAGCTTTACGGCTTGTTGTGCCGGAGCGAGGCGATTTTTGATCTATCGACGTCGGACATGAATCTCCTCCTTGAAGTACTCTTTGCTTCCAAGCAACTGCCTCGAATAAGGCAGAAATCCCTACTCTAATCGATTCCGAAGCCTGCGAACAACCCATCTTAGGCCGCGCAGTGTGGCGCGCTGGTCTTCAGCGCGCGCTCCGCCGCGTTGTTGTCGATATTCAGGAAGCCTTGGGTGGTGTAACGACAGAGCGCCTGCCATTGATTGCGCGCGTGCGTCATCGCCTGACCCAGCGGACCACGCGGCAAGACCTCCGCGCACGCGCTCTGCTCGTCAAGCCACGCCTCGATCTTCGCCAGCACCGGCACGCTGTGCGCTTGGCGCAGCGCCAATCGTTGCGGTTCCGCTACATCTTT
>JBGSHH010000881.1:0-9778 GCA_041752355.1 Pirellulaceae bacterium
CGCTCATGTTGCCCCCTCCGCCGGATCCGGCAAACCGCCGCGGAGTCTCCGCTGGACGCAGTCACGCAAGGCACGATGCAAGCGCGACATCCGCTGGTAAATGGTGTGCAGATTCGTCCTCACGGCTTTCGCAACTTCGTGACAGGATTGGCCGTGATAGTAGCGCGCTTCGAGCAGATCGCGCGACGCTTCCGGCAGTGCGGCGACACAATCTTGCAATGCCTCAATCCGCGCCGCGGTAGCTCCCGGCGAAGCGTCCGACTCGACGTCAATCAGTTCCAGAATGTCCACATTCAGCACGGACGTTTCCCGGCCCCGATCGCGCACCAGATTCAGCGCTGCATTGCGGGCGGTCACGCGGCACCATGAAAGCAACTGCGATTCGTTCGTAAAAATGTCCTGATGATCCAGGGCCTTAATCATGAGTTCTTGAAAGACATCTTCCGTCAAATGAACATCTCGCAGCACCAGCCATGTGCTGGCGCTGATGCGCGCCCGTTGGGACAGCAATATACGAATCAAATCGGTTTGGGTGAGTTGTTGCGCCATGTCGGATACTAGAGAAACACATGAGCGGTGACTTTCCTGACGGGATTCTGCCAGAAATCGCTGGAAGTGTCTCCTTGATCGTCCGCGAACGGTCCGTGTTGCGATGTACCTAGACCAACATTACTCAGACGTGCTTTTGCACCTTGTAGAGCCGCCCTTTTCTCAGCGACGAAAAGCACCTTCCGGCCCGCCCAATAGCCCAAGGCTTGTGTCTGGACCGAGTTCAACGGTTAGGCCAAGGCCGATGAACACAGTACTATTTGACAACCTTTAGCGCTGGCGGTTGCCACTGACTTCTCAGTGCTTCCGGCTTAGGCCAATAGAGCCGCATCGCCACATAAATCGGGCCGTTAGGCGCGGGCAGCCAGTTTGATTCCTTGTCCTTGCCCGGCGATTTATGCTGGACGTAGATGGTCACCGAACCATCTGCGTTCTTTTTTAGCTCCGGCAGCATCGGTGAATTGATGAGGTAGCGATTGAGCGGGTTTTCGACCAAGAGTTGCGTTTTGGCATCATACATCGTTACCGACCAGAAGGCGTTGACCGGAGGCAACTGCCCTTGCGCGAATGTCAATGTGTAGCTGCTCTGGCCGCAATCCGGCTTGTTCCCATCACTGTCGGTCGACAAAAGTGGGTACATAGCTTCGTCGGGGTTGTTGGCATAAATACCGGCCATCGCCACGGCCGCCCGATACGTCCAGTCGCCCTTGTACACGGAGCGATCACCGATGCCGCTCGTCGTAACTCGCCAGCCATTCTCGTTTTTGCCAAACGCTTCCAATTGCTTCTTGATCTTCTCCATCCCACTCTTGATTCCCATTTCTAGTTCCGATTTCTGGTCGGCCGTCAGCTTGTCGAGCGCGAACGGTTTCCCGGCTTCGATACCGATCTTCGCTAGTTTCGCCCGCAGTGGCTTCTCCACTTCCGCCGGTCCGACAGGCGGGCAGAACTGGAGGACGACATTGAGGTAAACAAAGGGATCGCTCTCAGCTAGTTTCTTGTCGATCTTCGGCCACTTGATCTCAGGTGCGGCAGGTGGTGCTGGCTTTTTTTGGAAAGCCGAAAGGGTCTGCAATTGATAGCCTGCCTGAATCTTCTTCACCTTTTCGAGATCGGCAGCGTTGAACAGTTGCGTGCGGAAAATAGCAAAGGCGAACTCCGTCTCGCAGCGAAAAACCTTGTCGATTCCCGCTGGTTTATCGCCCGTCCAAGTTGGGCCAGCAATCAGATACTTGCCACCGTCGTTACCAGTAGCGCGGCTGCCGACGTAACCGAAGTTGAACGTGTACCAATCGACCAGTTGCACTGAGAAGTAGCGACTCTGTTCGATCTGCGGAACGGTAAACACAACTGGCTCGGCTCGAAGGTCGGCGCAAAAGAAGGAGTAAGGTGTGTCGCTGTTGGGCGTGACGACGGCCGTATCCTTCGGTGTAAAGACTCTCGCCGTGTTGTAAAGCTCGTTGAACGGACACTTGTATTGCGACGACGCTTTGTCGATGAACGATTCGTACATGACACCGTAGTTCATCACCAACGGAAAACCGTAGACGAACGCTTCCTCGGCAATGGCCTGGACCTCGCCTTGGGCGAGTGGTTGCTGGGCGGTGAGGGGTGTCGTCAAGCTAATCAAGATCATTGATATCGTCGCCATGATCGTCTGCCTTTGCATGCTATCATCCCTTTCGTGAGCCTGATTTCGAGTCGTAACGTGTATCTCTTGGTACAACTAACCGGATTATACTTCGCGCTTAAACCTTCGAGTAGCTTACGGCCAAGTGCCCTAGGTAAATCGCTCAAGACGTGCTGATCTGCGGGGATTTGTGCCCCTCACGAAATTCTTGCGCGTTTTGCGTTGCAAATAGGTTGAGAAATGGACCTCCGGGTAACGTCGAGGTAGCCCAGATCAATAAGAACTTGGCACACGGTTCGCAACCACGCTCCTCAAAAATGTGCGCGCGAGCGCGCTCGCTGGAACGGCTTGGAGATTAAAGACCTATGCGAGTTTGGGTCGCATTAGGGATGCTCCGGATGCGCTAGATCGGTATCGAACCGCCGTTTCGCTTCGTCCTTCCAGACGCAATGTCTCTTGAACATTCTTGAGCAGGCCCACGCAGCGTTGGCAACCAAAGCCGATATCCTCAAACCAAGGCGAGATCCTCGGTACCAATGCTACCCAGGCGGCGCAAGGCCTTGATGCCTACCGGTGGCTCGACTTGCCACGGGATGAGCGCGACACGCGATGCATGCTGCTGGACGACTTCGCACAGAAAAACCGCTTCATGCCGTTTGCGCGAGGCGAGGACCGGATCGGTAACGTCTAAGGTTGAAAGACTTTGATTGATCACCCAGCCAAAGGGTTCGATGCCGGCGCGGCGCAGATCGCGTTGCAGTTGCGCTGCTTCATGCACCGGCGTGGCCTCCGGCAAGGTGACGATCAGCACGCGGGTGTAGTTAGGGTCGCGCAAGCGCGGCAGCAGTTCCTGTACGCTCGCAGGCAACTGACTGGCCTGACGGCTGATCTCGCGGTGATAGGCCAAGGCCGCATCCAGCAGCAGAATCGTATGTCCCGTGGGAGCTGTATCGAGAACCACAAAGCCCTCTCGTCCGCGATCGACGGCGGCTGCGAACGCGCGAAAGACCGCGATCTCTTCCGTGCAGGGAGAACGAAGATCCTCTTCCAGCAAAGCCCGGCCATGCTCATCCAGATTCGCACCAGCCGTCGCCATGACTTCCGCTGAATAAGCGGCGATTTCCGCCCGCGGATCGATCTTGCTGACTTGTAGATTGGCCAGCGTGCCGTGCACGGCAGCCGCTAAGTGGGCCGCCGGATCGGTAGTCGAGAGATGCACAGGAAAACCCCGATCAGCCAGGGCGACGGCCACGGCGGCGGCAACCGTCGTTTTCCCAACGCCACCTTTGCCCATCGTCATCACGACGCCACGACCCGCACTGGCGAGTTCTTCAATCAATGCTGGCAGCGAACCAGGCTGCAAGTCTTCGATCACTTCCGTAACCACGCCTGACGACGCAGCTTCGGACAAGCGACCACTCGCAATTGCCCGCAAGGCTTCCGCACCCAGTAATCCAAAAGGTGCCAGCGGGACGGTGGTACGTCGTAACGATGCCAACACAGCGGGAATCTGCGCCATTGCCTGGTCAGCGCGGCGCTGCATTGATTGTGCTACGGGATCGTCACGATCGGTGGCTTGAAAGACCCCATTGATGACGAGGTGCTGATTGTTCACTCCCAGGGCAGCAAGTTCACCGCTGGTGCGGGCGGCTTCCGTAAAAGCTGCGATATCGGCGCGAGCAACCAGCACGAGTGTGGTCAGCGCCGGGTCGCTCAGCGATTGCACGGTTTTCTGATAGAGCGCTTGCTGGGCCTGCAAACCGGCGAGCGGTCCTAGGCAGGATGTGCCCGTGGTATTGTCTTCCAGAAAACCGCTCCAGGCCGAAGGCAAGGTGAGCAGTCGCAAGGTATGCCCGGTGGGCGCGGTATCGAAGATGACGTGATCGAATTCCGCAGTGGCTTGCCGATCGCCGAGGAGTTTCGCGAACTCGTCGAAAGCAGCAATCTCCACGGTGCAAGAGCCGGACAGTTGTTCTTCCATGCTATTGAGCGCCGCTTCGGGCAGAATGCCGCGAAAGGGTCCGACCATGCGCTCGCGGTAGTCGTGAGCCGCTGCTTCAGGGTCAATATTCAGTGCCAGCAAGCGCGGCACGCCCGGAATTGCGGTCTGCTTTTTGTTCAGTTGCACGCCCAGCACTTCATCCAGATTGGAGGCCGGATCGGTGCTGACGAGCAGCACGCGTTTGCCTGCGTCTGCCAAGGCGATGGCCGTGGCGCAGGAAAGGGAAGTCTTGCCGACACCCCCTTTGCCGGTAAAGAACAGGTTGCGCGTGGGATTCGTGGAGATGTCCATAAGGCACTTTCCTTTCGTCGCGAGTTCAGATCAGCAGCAGCTGCTGCCGGGCTGGCAGCAACCCGAAGCGGTCACCGGGAGTAAGGCTTCAGGCCGAGGTTCGACGTGTGCCCACGACGCCAGCAAATCGCGACTGGGATACATTCCTTGGCAGACGACGTGCCCTTCGATGAGTATGACTGGCAGGACCTCCACGCCTTTGGTTTGCAGCAGGGTTCGCACTTCGGGCTGCTCCGCAAAATCGCGCGGCTGCTGCGCGAGGTTGTACCGCATCACGGGCACGCCCTGACGCTGAAGCCAATCGAGGTCCGCCGCAAAGCGCACCAAGTTGGGATCCACTTCGGGACCGCAGATGCCGGTTGAGCAACACATTGGTTTGTCGAAGACTTGAACGGTCATGGTCTATCTCCTGTATGTTCGTGTATCGCCGATAGACGATTTTGAAGCCAAATAAAAACGGTCAAAGTTTACCCAGCAAATCTTTCAACTCCGCGAGGGACTTGGGGTTGATACAGTAGCACACCCGCGGCCCATCGATCTCACCTTGTACCAAGCCTGCCTCTTTCAGAATCTTCAGGTGCTGCGAGACGGTGGACTGAGCTACCGGCATCTTGTCCACGATCTCACCGCACACGCAAGATTCACGTTTAGCGAGTATCTGCAGGATTCTAACACGCAAAGGGTGCGCCAATCCCCAGGCAAGTGCGGCCAATCGCTCCTCTTCTTGCCGCGTGACACCACAGCCGCCAGTCGGCGTTGTTTCGCATTTCCCGGTATTTCGGCGTCGATTCATGGTGGTATCTGCAGTTGAGCGTCTGCTTGTTCTATCGGTATTCTACGATAAACGATTAAATCGTCTAGCTGAGAATTCGAAATCCCTGGTATCATCGGCCAATCCCGCGCGAAAGCGCACGGTGCGCGCTGCGACGTGAATGCAGCGCGCCGTACCACAACTGTTGATTGATAGAGATCACCGCGACGCCTAACATTTGCGCGCAGGGGTGATTTGTTGTTGACTTCGGAGAAGTGGAGGCGCGGCGGACGATCGCCGGATCATGGTCCTTTTCGCGCGATCCAACGAGGACGCTTAAACCCGATTCAGCGTGCCGTTAATTCCGGCGAACGAATCGGTCTCGATACCGAAGCGTTGCAAAAGCGTTATGAACAACAAGGCGAGCGGTTCTTCTTGCACTCGGGCTTCGCCTTGCCAGCCGGCATCGGTATCGATTCCGGCTCCGGCTTGATTATCTTCGTTGCCCTTGCCGAACTTGAGATACCGTCCATTGGTGAAGCCCAAATGTTTTCCACCGGCGGAGATGATCGGGTAGTTACGCGACAAGTGGAAACTACTCGATGCAGAACCATGCATCGCGAAGGTGTTGTCCAGCATGTTGCCGTTGCCGGTTGGTTCGGGCGTGTCCTTCAGCCTTTGCACGAAGCGACCAAACTCTTCCACCTGATAGCGATTGTAGGTACCGAGATTCTTCCAGCCATCGGGTTGCTTGACGGCGTGCGTCAGGCCGTGAGCACCGTTCAGGCCCACCGCCTTGGATAACAAATCGTGCGGACCTTCGCCGTTTTCGCGCCCCAACTGGAATGTCGCGACGCGCGTGGAATCACTGAGGAAGGCGAGATAAATCAGCTCGTACATGGTTTGGAAGTAGAGCCGAGCTTCCTCCGGAGTGGCTTCCAAATGGAGCTTGCTGGTATCGACCACCGGAATCGGCATATCGATCCACTTCTGTGCTTTCGCGAGCTTAACTTCCGTGTCGCGCACCGCATCCAGATACTGCTGGAGCGTTTGTTGATCCTGCTTCGAAAGTGACTGTTCTAACACCTTCGTATTGGCGATGAGCAAATCCAAGGCGCTCTTACTTCTGGCTAGCCGAGCGTGGGCATCCTTCCCGCTGGTCACAAACAGCGTGTCGAAAATCTGCTTCGGCTTGTTCATTGCCGGTATGGGTCGGCCCTCTTTGTTATAAGACTGCGTCTGCGCGCCGCGCGGGCCACCGATGCCACCATTGGTGGACAAGACCAACGATGCATGGCGGGTGAATTCACCCGCATGCTCGGCAATCGCTTGGTCGACGGAAATGGAATTTTTGTAGGGACCTTCGCCGCCGATGTCCGCGCCAGTTAGGTATTGATCCGCGTTGGAATGTCCATGCACCTTGCGGGCAGCCGGGTGGGAGAGTCCCGAGTAGATGGTGATCTCACTGCGCAAAGGTTCGAGCACGTCGAGGACCTTCGTCAGTTCGAAATCTTTCTCGCCGCCGCGCGGGAACCAACTCCAATCCTTCCACGCCGGGTCGGATTTGAGCGGCAGACCGACGCCATCCGGATGATAGACGCTCAAGAAGCGTTTGGGCGTGGCGCCCGGAGCGGAACTGGCCAGGGCCAGCGATTCGAGCCATGGTAGCGCTAACGCTACGCCAGCGCCACGCAGGAAATTTCGACGATGAAAAGTCACTGGTTTGTCGTTCATCACCGGCTCTTACTTCGAGTTAAATAGGTTGCTGCTCACGACCAAGTGTATCAGATCGACCAGCCGATCGCCTTTTTTTCTGAACTGCGCGGTCAGGTCGTCGATATCCGCATGATCGGCGAAAGTCAGCGGCCGACCAAGAGCATAAGCCGACATTTTATGAACCATGGCTCTTGCAAATTGATCCTGCCGGTCTGCGAGCACGTGCCGCTTAAGACCATCCACTCCGGCTAGTTCTTGCTTATTGAACAAGACCGACGTTGCATCCACCGGCTTGTTCTTAATGTTCGTACGCCAGGCTCCCAGGGCATCATAATTCTCGAAAGCGATTCCCCAGGGATCGATGCGAGAATGGCATGAAATGCAACTCGGCTTGTTGCGATGGTCGGCAAGGCGCTCTTTGAGTGTCATCTCCAAGATTCGCGGGTCCGTCAGATCGACTTTTGGCACATCGGCTGGTGGCGGTGGTGGCGGATCCTGAAGAATCCGTTCTAGCAGCCAGACGCCGCGCTTCAAGGGATGCGAATCCGCGCCGTCCGAGTTCATCGTGAGTAGACCAGCTGCAGTTAAGATGCCGCCGCGGTGTGCTGCGGAACTCACCTGCACCTTGCGAAACTGTGGACCGAACACGCCGGGGATTCCGTAATGTTGGGCCAAGCGCTCGTTGACCACGACGTAATCGGAATGCACGAAGTCCATGACGCGGTCGTTGCTACCCAGAGCTTCTCGGAAGAAGGCGATGGGCTCTTGTCGCATCGCGTCTAGCAACGAATCATCTTTGACATGCGTGATGTTCTCGATGCCATCCAGCCCTAACCACTGCTCGACGAAATGCTGTGAGAATCGCTGTGCGCGGGGATCGGCCAGCATGCGATCCACTTGCGAATTCCATACGGCTGGATCGTGTAGCGTTCCTTTCCGGGCAAGCGCTAGCAGTTCTTCATCCGGCACGCTCGACCAGAGAAAGAACGAAAGCCTGCTCGCAAGTTCCAGGTCACTGATCGTTCCCGATTTTTTCGTGGCCTCGCCGGATGATCTCTGCGTCAGGTAGAGAAACTCGGGTGTGGCCAGGACCGTGGCCAGGACTTCCAGCATCGCACCTTCAAATGTGTCGAAGTCAGGACGATACTTGGCGAACAATTCGAGGAAGGGAACAACTTCCCCCGCAGCGACCAGACGCCGCCAGGCACGTTCCAGGAAGCGCGTGAGCACTTCCCGACCGTAGATTTGCTCATCGCTCTTGTTCTTGCTCTCGATGAAGATGTTGAGGTGACTTTGCGGCGGCCATTGATCGAAATGCGGGGCGCTGACTTCGATGTAATCGATCACCACCTGCAGCGGTTCTTCACCGCCGCGCGTGCTCGATTCGTTGCGGATGTGGAGGAACTCATCCCGCCTGGGGAATGTGGTTTCGAGTTTGCGAAAGGGGTTGCGCTGGATTTCACTGAGCGGAATATCGAACTCGATGAACTCCGGTTTATCGGCCGATCCCGTGACCGGCATGTCCCGCTGGCTGATGACTTGCGAGAAGTTCGCGTTGTTGCTGGTGTGGGCGCTGAAGATCAGCCGCAGACTAGTATACTCATCGGGCTCATTCGTCGTGCGTCCCGCGCGAATCCGCACGCGCATCGTGCCTTCATCAGGCAAAAAGCGATCCAGATTCATTTTCAGTTCGTTGTTTCGCGGCAAGACGAAGACCACGCTCGAGAGGGCCGGGTTGTGGCCCGCAACCTCGCCGGGCTTGGGGACCGCGTCGCCACCAGAGAATGGGACTTCTTCGCCTGTGGACTGATTGAGCAGGTGGAGTCCGCGGCGATTGCGCATGTTACTTTCGGTCTTGGGGGGCCGCTTCGCCCTGTCGGCCAGTTTTTGCATCATATCTTCCATCGAAATGATATAAGTCACAGGCTTGGGACGTTCACCGCTGACGGTCACTCGCTGCAGCGCTTTCCGCCCGAGTTCACGGTAAGCCTCGAACTGCAAGGCCGACATTTGCAACAGTTCGGAGCTGTTCTTGAAGCCATCCTCCGAGACAGTTTCCGGTGGCAAGATGTTTGCTATTGGATAAGGCAACCCAAGGAGATCCTGCAGGGCGTAGTTGTATTCGTACTTCGTCATCCGGCGAAACGAAGAATGCTCTGATCGATTGCGGCGCGCGATCGAAGCCTTGCTCATTTCTTCGCTGAGCCAATCGACCACCATCTTGCGATCAGCATCGGCCAGCTTGTATTCCGGCTCGTCTTCTGGCGGCATTTCGGCATTGCTGAGAACCTTGTAGATCCCACGCCACCGATCGACATCGGGTCCCGTCAGCAAATCCGCATTCAGTCGATCTATGCGAAGATTCCCCATGGTCGAGTCAGGACCATGACAAGGGACGCAGTTCTTGGTAAGAACTGGTCCAATGACTGTGCGGAAGTGATCGAAGTTGGCCGTGGGAATGGCCGGCGTTGATGCGGTCTTTTTCTCGGCATCTTTCAAGTACAGCGATTTCGCTCGTCCCGCTTCGCGGACCTCGTCCAAAGTCAGCGGACGGTCGACGGTTTCTGCGGCCAGCGAATGGTAAGCATTTCCGCATACCAACAGAATCATGAGGATCAGAATACGCATGCTGACTTGGCCTTCCAAAACGTTTCCGCGTTAGATAGACGTGACGGGGATGATATCAACACTTGTATTCAAAATGATGAACAGATCAGCTCGATTGCGGGACGACACTCTTATCCGACAGGTATCATTTGGGGTCGCCGAAAACCGCTCAAGCCGGCACCGCTTGCCATCATAACATCGAATCCCTCCCCGAACCCTGGGTATGTCGCGG
>JBGSHH010000882.1:0-5610 GCA_041752355.1 Pirellulaceae bacterium
GTTCGAGTCGCTCCAGCTCTGGCAGAGCCACATGCTGCATCACATTCATCGCAACCTCCCTGAAAGATGTTGCGATATTATTCTGGGAAGACTGGGAAAGCGCAAGAGGATGCGCGCTAGTTTAAATTATAATGCGTATAAGAGCATCGGAATTCGTTGATGGTCCGATGAAGCGGATTTCCGCACACTACACGAATTACCCGAAGCGGGGAGATTGATCGCCTGGAAGCCTAACGAATATACCGCTTGAACTCTTCGATCCGATCGCCGTTATTGCATCGTCGCCATGATCGCCTGCACGAAGGCGTCGCGAGAAGGTTCCATGCTTTGGCCGAGTTGGCTGTGCATAGATTCTGTCCAGGCACACAAAATGGCAGTTGGCTGGCCATTATCTTGAAAAGAGTGCTCCAGTGTGAAGTAGCGCAGGTCTGGTTTCTCCGGCGGCGGCTCGTCGCTCTCCACATCGATCATCAGCACCACGCCAACCATATAGGCTTCGGTCATCGCGCGCGGCGGTGGCATCTCCAACACAACCAGCGGGTGATTCAGGATACGACCGCATTCAATGACGATGTCCGTGGGACGAAAGTCCGGCGGTTCGCGCTCCTGGCAACAATCCTCCTCAACCATATTGAAAATTGCCGCCAAAAACTCGTGTGCTTCCGGCGAAGCCAGCGCGCCAAAGAAGGTTAGCGGACGATCAAAAGCAATCATCCGCAGAGCATAGTGCGCGAAGCGATAATGGGCGCAGCGAGGTTGATGCGATGTACCGGTGAGTGAATTCTCGCCGGCAATACGAGGCGATTTGCCTAGTAGGAAGTCAAACCACCCCATGCGCGCTGTTCCACCGCTGAATGAGTTGGCTATTCCGGCACGGGTTCAATCGTACCGGACATCGAACCTACACAACGTGGCACGAGCGGATCGGACCCGAATGCGTGGATCTGTTCGAGCTTGAGTTCCGCGTGTTCGCGCGTCGTGGTCAAGCAGATACAACGGCCCATTTTGTCGACTTCGAAAGCTAGCTGAAAACCGCGTTCGACGGGATGCCCAAACAATTCGCGCATCATGACCATCACGTATTCATACGAGTGGTCGTTGTCGTTCCACAGAATCACGTTGTACCGGGGCTGGCGCTTCGGCTTCTTTTGCTTGGCAGCTTCTTCCCGTTTGGCCTGGCGAGCTTCGACTACAGCTTCCGGCTCGGCAACGGCAGCATTGGATGAATCGGACACGATCATATTTCCTGTTACAAACCTCGCGGCCCAGCGCCGCGTTCAATTCCGACTTTCCGTGATAGTCGGCAAAACCGTTCGCCATTATATTGTACCCCCGACCCACTCGCCAAGCGTTTTTGCCGACGATAACGATAAAACGTTTGACATTTCGCCCCCATTTGCCTCCGCAAAATCGGCATTACTTGCCTCGCCGTAACAGCTTATGACTCAGATCGCCAATTTCCTTGCCGCCCACCGCGACGCCTTCGAGCAAGATCTCTGCCAGTTGCTGCGCATCCCCAGCGTCAGCGCCGACAGCCGCCACCAGGGGGATGTGCAACAGGCGGCCGATTGGGTGGCGGGACAATTCCGCGAATTGGGCCTGACGACCGAAGTGATCAAAACGGCGAAGCATCCGCTGGTCTATGCCGAGTCGCCGCCGGTGCCTGGGAAGCCTACGGTGTTGGTCTATGGCCATTACGACGTGCAACCGCCTGACCCGTTGAACGAATGGATCTCGCCCCCCTTTGAACCGACTATTCGCAATGGGAATGTTTACGCCCGGGGCGCGACCGACGATAAAGGGCAAATGCTCACGCATATCAAAAGCGCCCAAGCCTGGTTGCAAACGGTGGGCAAGTTGCCGATTCAACTCAAATTTCTCATTGAGGGAGAAGAGGAAGTTGGCAGCGAGAGTTTGAACACGTTTCTGCCCACCGCGCAAGACAAGCTCAAGTGCGATGTCATCGTGATCAGTGACACCTCGCAGTTCGCGCCGGGGCAGCCCGCCATTACTTATGGCTTGCGCGGCATTGCTTATTACGAACTACGCCTGCAAGGCTCGAGGCAAGATCTCCACAGCGGCACCTTTGGCGGCGCGGTGAAGAATCCGGCCATTGCACTGGCGGAGATGCTCGCGGCGCTGATCGACGATGCGGGGCGGATTCAGATTCCTGGCTTTTATGACGATGTATTGCCGCTAACCGACATCGAACGCCAACAAATCGCAGCGTTAGCGTTTGACGAGGCCGGCTTTAAAAAGCAACTTGGCATTGGCGAGGTCTTTGGCGAACAGGACTTCAGCACGTTGGAACGCCGTTGGGCGCGACCGACGTTCGACGTGAACGGTCTCACGAGCGGTTACCAAGGCGAAGGGGCCAAGACGGTGCTGCCGGCCAAAGCGAGCGCGAAGTTCAGCTTTCGCCTGGTTCCCCATCAAGACCCGCATAAGATTTCGCTCGCCCTGGAACAACGCCTGAAGGAGCTTTGCCCCGCTGGCATCACCATGGAATTGATCGATATGCATGGCGCGCCAGGCGTGGTGGTGCCGCTGGATAGCCCTTTTGTCTCTGCCGCGAAGCGCGCCATCGAACAAGGCTTTGGCAAAGCGCCGGTGATGATTCGCGAAGGGGGCTCGATTCCAATCGTCACCGCCTTTCGACAACAGTTGGGCGTCGATACGCTGTTGCTAGGTTGGGGGCTCGACGACGATAACACGCACAGCCCCAACGAAAAGTTCTGTCTTGCCGATTTCCATCGTGGCATCGCCGCCAGCGCCGCGTTATGGGGTGAATTGGCGAAGTAAACGCAAACGTAGGGTGTGCGCAGCACACCTTTTATTCCGCTCAACACTGTCCCTCGATACTTGGTGTGCTTCGCACATCCTACCCCCATGCTCGACCGCAAATTCATTGTCGATAACGCCGAACGTGTCATTACCAATTGCGAGCAACGCGGCAACAAGACCGATGTGCCGCAACTCGTCACGCTCGAGAAACGTCGCCGCGAACTCGATCAGCATGTGCAAACGCTCAACCGGCAGGCGAATGATGTCGCCAAGAGCATCGGCGCGACCAAAGACCCCGCCGAACGCGATGCCCGCAAGGAACAAGGGCGTCAATTGCGCGACGAGAAAGACAAAACGCAGGCGGAGCATGACGAGCTCGAACGGCAGATCCACGAACTACAAGCGGCTATTCCTAACCTGTCGCATCCCGACGCGCCGATCGGCGGTGAAGATGCGGCCAAAGAAGTTAAGTTCGGCAAAACGCCTGTGCGCGCGTTCGATTTCAAGCCTCTCGATCACGTGCAACTGGGCGAAGCACTGCAGATGATCGATCTGGAAGGTGGCGCGCGCACCACCGGCCACGGCTTTTACTTCTTGAAGAATGACGCGGTGCTACTGGAACTGGCGCTGCAGCGCTATGTGCTCGACGTGCTGATTCAAGAAGGCTTCACGCCGACGATCACGCCTGACATCGCGCGCGAAGAGATTTTGCGTGGTATCGGCTTCAATCCACGTGGGCCAGAAACGCAAGTCTATGTGATCGAGAACTCCGATCTTTGCCTCGTCGGCACGGCGGAAATCACGCTCGGCGGTTTGTACTCTGGCGCGGTCATTGAAGACACCGATCTGCCGCTCAAACTGTGCGGCATCAGCCATTGCTACCGGACCGAAGCAGGTGCCGCAGGCAAGGCGTCGCGCGGGCTGTATCGCGTGCATCAATTCACGAAAGTGGAAATGTTCGGCTACACATTGCCTGAGAAGAGCGACGCGATGCTCGAGTATTTCTGCGAACTCGAATGCCGCATCTTCGATGGCCTCGGCATTCCGTATCGTGTGGTCGATACAGCTACTGGCGACTTGGGCGGCCCCGCGTATCGCAAGTACGATCTGGAAGCCTGGATGCCGGGTCGCGGCGCGGCGGGCGAGTGGGGCGAAGTCACCAGCACTAGCAATTGCACCGACTACCAAGCCCGTCGTCTTAACATTCGCTACAAAGTCAAAGGCGAAAAGGGCACGCAGTATTGCCACACGCTCAACGGGACCGCCATCGCCCTCAGTCGCGGCCTGATCGCCGCGATGGAGAACTATCAACAAGCCGACGGCACAATTACCGTGCCGGACGTGTTGAAGCAGTGGATGGGTAAGGAAGTGATGACCGCGCCGGTGAAGCGATGAACGAAGCGTTCACGGTGGCGTTCCTTCGCCATAGACGATGCGATCATCAACGCGGAGCATGAGCCAGCGCATGCCGAACCAAGGCCAGATGCGGACTTCAATTGTGGCGGCGTGATTGTCGAGCGGAAAATCAAAGCGCGGCGCGACACCGAGCCAGGGCCAATGGATTTCGGCCACGACGCGGCCATCGACTTTCACATGCTCACGCAGACCCATCGGTTGATAGTCGATTTCGTAGGCTTTCATTGGCAACTGCACGCGCCATTTGCGTCTCAGCCACGACGCCAACACCAACTGCGCCTCGTAACCATGCTGCACCGCTTCTAAATCGAGGTACTGTGCGCGGCCACCGAGTTTGTAGGCGGTCATGCCTGCCAGGCCAGCGAGTAGCATCACGGCTGCGGGGCCTGAAGCGAGGCAAAGATGCCAATACGCGGGGATATCCGTGCCAAGGAACGGCCACCATCCCATGAGCGTCGTGTACTCCGCCGCCAATCCACAAACAATGATCACCGGCAGCATCATCTGCCACAGTAGACCGCGCTGCGTGAGTCGCGGTTGCAGGGCGATGAGCAATCCGGCCAACGATCCTAGCAGTGCACACACCAAACTACTGCCCAACATGCTCGCGCCCACCAGTCGCCACAGCACCATATCGATCGGCGGTTTCGACCAGGCGGTCATGTCGTTGAAATCGACGAAGTTTTCGTAGCCATCGCAGGCGGTCTGCACAAACAGCATCCCGGCGAAGACCACGCCGACGACCGGTGCCAGCGAGAAACCCAGAAAGGTTCCTTCGGCGATATCAAGCAGCGGCGTTCGTTCGGAAATCGCCGTCGGCAGCGAATAGTGTTCGGCGGGCGGTGCGCTATCGTAGGGATTCACGGCGAGGGCGGTGCTGGGTGGGTTCATGCCAGATGCCACTCCTGACCGTCGATCCCGCCTGCGGCATCGAACAGGAGCAAAGCGTCGTGGTGTGGCTTAACATCGTGAACGCGAATGATTTGCACTCCTTGAACCGCCAAGGCCAAGGCCGCGCCGACCGTGCCTGCGGTGCGATCGGCTTCCTTATCGCCCAGTACCTTCCCAATGAAACCCTTGCGCGAATGCCCCACCAGCAGCGGGCAGCCAAGCTCGTGATACCGCCAACAATTCGCCATGAGCGTGAGATTGTGCTGATGCGTCTTGCCGAAGCCGATGCCCGGATCGAGGCAAATGCACGCAGTATCAACGCCCGCCGCTAGTAAAGTGTCGCGGCGCTGCCGCAAGTACTCACCAATTTCGGCGACCACATCCGTATAACGCGGGTCGTCCTGCATCGTTTGCGGCGTCCCTTGGATGTGCATCGCGCAGACGCCGACCGTTGTTTCCACCGACAGGGGTAGAATTTCTGGATCACCAGTTAAACCTTTGATGTCGTTGTTTATCTCC
>JBGSHH010000883.1:0-4712 GCA_041752355.1 Pirellulaceae bacterium
CATCCCGGCGCGCGGGGCCCGATGTGGGCGCTATTCGTCGCCGGTTGGCTGTTGGTGCCGGCGGTTACGTTGCTCATTAACCATTTCGACTTGTGCGGCACGCGGCAAGTTTGGCTGCATTGGCAAGAGCAAGAGTACTCCGGGCTACCGTTTCGCACGCCGCTGCTGTACTCCGTCGTACGTCATCCGCTCTATATCGGCTGGATGATCGCCTTTTTCGCCATCCCCACGATGACCGTCGGGCACTTACAATTCGCTGTGTTAATGACGGCTTACATGGCCATCGCCGTCGTGTTTGAGGAACGCGATCTGGTCGCCCATTTCGGCGAGCAATACAAAGCGTATCAGCGGCGCGTGCCAATGTTTGGCGTGCGACTTCTGAAGTCATCCTCGGGCTTGCCTGGTGAGAACGCTGACTTGGAGACTACCAAAAGTTGATGATCGCCCGGGCTGTTTAGCAGCACCATGACGCTCTTAGCCACATATCACAGTCAATCTTACGGCTCTTCCTCGCCTTTATCTAGCCAAACAATAAGCCTGACGACAAGCTTGCTGCAATATCAGTAGACCCGCCGCTTGCCATTGAAGTAAAGCCTGGCAGGCGAGACGCCTATCCCACACTACTCATCAAAATACGTTTCCAAAAACCGTGCCAGACGATGAAAATCGCTGTTGCGTTCGATGTAACGCACGACGGTGACCAGCGTCTTGGGATCGATGAGCTTATCGAATGGCACATAGAGCAAATTGAGTTGCCCGCTGGTGGAAACCATCACGCCGTTATGACCTTCTTCCACCAACGCACGATAAGCACCAACGCCTAATTGGCTACCGAGCATCACGTCAAAGGCATGCGGCTTGGCGCAACGTGATTCGTAGCCCAACTGCAAGCCGGTGACCTTCCGCTTTCTACCGCTGGCCTTTTCATAGGCGTCGCTGACGAACTTACTGAACATGCGCCCGAGGTTGATATGCGAAATGGAAATATGCCCGTGATCGTCGCGCGGTACACCTTCCAAGTACTTCATCGGTAGGTATTCCGCCAGTCCTTCGGCCATCACGATCACGCCGAATTGCTTCCCTTCTTTATCACGGGCGAGCATGGTCTTTACGACGCGGTTCACGACACGATCGACATCCATGATCGCGCGTGTCGATTTCTCGCCGGTCTTGGAATCGGTGATTTCTTCCTCTTTGCGATAGTCGCCGTGGATGTCTTCCACGCTAATGACGAGACTCGCCTCACCGGCGATTGCCGCGCCATAGGACAACCAGCCTGCACTGCGTCCCATCGTCTCGGTGAGAAAGTACGCACGGCTCGCTTCGGCATCGTAAAGCAAGTTGCGAATCTCGGCCGCGAGCGTTTCAACGGCGGTGAAGTAGCCGAATGTAAAGTCGATTCCCATATAGTCGTTGTCGATCGTTTTCGGCAAATGCACGACCGGTATCTTCTTGGAGCCCGCAGGTAAAGTATCCTGAAACATCTTGAACTTGTTGGCGGTCTTCAGCGTGTCGTCGCCCCCGATGCTGATCAAAGCATCGACACCCAGCGAACACAAACCGTCGTACACGCGACGTAGCGGCGCGGAGAGTTTCGGATCGACGAGATGTTCTGGGCTGGAGACGTGCTTGCCTGGATTGGTCCGCGCCGTACCGATGATGATGCCTTGGCTGTTGCGTGTCCGCTTCAACGCAGCGTGATCGAGTTTGATATAGGCCTGGCCTTCTTCGAGCGGCTTCTCCGGCGAATAATCGGCGAGGCTCGAGTAGCCATGCTTGATGCCCAGCACCTCAATGCCGCCGCGCAGAAAGGAGACCGCCGCCGTCGAGATCACGGCGTTGGCCGCCGGGGCCGGACCGCCTGCAAACAAGATGGCAACACGCTTGAAGTTATGTTTGGCTTTGGGAGGATTCGAGAGAGCATCGGACATGGAGGTGTACCTGCTGGCAAAGAACGGAGAGATTGGACTGCGTTCGGCTTGTGCGAGCCGAATTACCGCGAGGAATCCTCGATTTTAAAGGAGCCGACACGCTTCGCCAATATCGCACGTAGGCAGGGAAACGCGTAATCCCTGCAAAGTTAGCGTTAGTGTTGACGCTAAAGCGAAACATCGCCCCGCAATCATCCGCGTGCGGGAAATGCGAGCGCTTAACGACTGATCAACCACCGGTCAAGAAAGTTCGCTCGACCCAACCGGTATCGACCACGCCATCGGCGAAGTCTTTGTGCCGCAACACGTCGATATGGAAAGGAACCGTGGTCTTGATCCCTTCGATGCGAAGCTCGGACAACGCTCGCAACATGCAGGCGATCGCTTCGGTCCGCGTCGGCTTATGCACAATGAGCTTGCCGATCATCGAGTCATAGTACGGCGGCACCGTGTAGCCGACATGCGCATGCGAATCGAAACGCACACCCAAGCCGCCGGGAACAAACATCTGCGTGATCTTACCCGGACAGGGCTGGAAGTTCTTGGCAGGATCTTCGGCATTGATTCGGCATTCGATCGCGCAACCTCGATGCAAGAGATCTTCCTGCTTGAACGGCAGCGGCTCGCCGGCCGCGACCCGAATCTGTTGTTTGATCAAGTCGACCCCCGTCACTAGTTCCGTGACCGGATGTTCCACCTGAATGCGGGCATTGACTTCGATGAAGTAAAAGTTGTTCTGCTGATCGACGATGAATTCCACCGTGCCTGCATTGGTGTACCCGCAAGTCTTCGCCAGTCGGACGGCCGCTTCGCAAATCGATTCGCGTTGCTCCGGAGGCAAACGCGGCGCAGGGCTTTCCTCAATCAGCTTCTGATGCCGGCGCTGTGTGGAGCATTCCCGCTCAAAAAGATGCACCGCGTTGCCATGATGATCAGCGATGATCTGCACTTCCACGTGTCGCGGGCGCTCGATGTACTTTTCCAGATAGACGCCCGAATTGCCAAAAGCCGCCTGCGCTTCTTGCTGCGCTTGACTGAGCGCTGTCTTGAGCACCAGTTCATTGGCGGCGACGCGCATGCCTTTGCCGCCACCACCCGCTGTCGCTTTGATCAGGACGGGATAGCCAATTTCGCGGGCGAAGTGGACCGCTTCTGCTTCGTTTTCCAACAGGCCAGCGCTGCCAGGCACCACCGGCACATTCGCCGCGCGCGCCATTTCCCGCGCGGTGTTCTTGTCACCGAGCTTTTGCATCGCGTCGGGCGTGGGGCCGATAAAATCGATGTTACATTGCCGCACGACTTCATTGAAATGGGCGTTCTCCGAGAGAAAACCAAAGCCGGGGTGTATCGCTTCGACGTTGCCGATCTCGGCGGCCGCGATAATGTGATTGATCTTGAGATAGCTTTGCGCGCTCCGCGCGGGACCAACGCAAATCGCTTCGTCGGCCAGATCCAAATACTGGCTGCCACGATCGCCTTCGCTGAAAATTGCGACGGTCTCAATGCCCATCTCGCGACAGGCGCGAATGATGCGCAGAGCGATTTCGCCGCGATTGGCAATCAGAATTCGGTTATACATAAGGCGCTGGGAGAGGGAGGCGATCGAGGGCGGGACTTACTTGCTGGTATCGACCTTGAACAACGCGCGACCAAAATCGACCGAGTCGCCGTTCTCGACCAGCACCGCCACGATCACGCCGGAAACTTCCGCGGGAATTTCGTTGTAGGTCTTCATCGCTTCGACCAGACAGACAGTCTTATCCGGCGTCACGCGATCGCCCACTTTGACATAGGCTTCCGCCTCTGGCTTTGGTCGAGCGTAGAAAGTACCAATCATCGGACTGGTGATGGCGACGATGTTCTTGCTTTCCGCTGGTGGCGCAGCGACACCTGTCGTCGCCGGTGCAGCAGGTGGCGACATTGGCGCGGGTGCCATTTGCGTCATGAACCGCGGCGCGACGTCTTCCAAGTTGCGGCTGAGGCGAATCTGTTGGTCGTCCTGCTTGAGATCAATCTCGCGCAGGTCATGTTCCTTCATCAATTCGACCAGATTGCGGATGCGGTCCACGTCAAACACATCGCCCTTCTTAGGCTCCGAGCCCTTCATGGGTACACTCCGATATCAAGTAAAGCGACCAAATCACGTCGCTGGAAAGGTCCGAAAGCATGTCCGCCTGTGGCCATGCGAAAGACCGTGAAGATACTAAAACCAGCTGTCCCAATCCAGGGTGGAAGGCCGGAAAAACCCCACTTTATAACTATCGCAAACATTAATATAGGGCCGATGCCAGCTTTCTTCGGTACGTTCCCACCAATTCCGATTCGGGTGGCAGGACGCGAAACAGATCGACCATGAGTTGCCTGGCCTGTTCGCCAGGGCCATTTTTCTGCTCTTGAATGATCGCCAGCGCCGTCTGCAGGGCTTCTTCATGCCGTCCCGCACCTGCCAATGCTTCCGCTAACGAGAGTTGCAGCGCCAGATTCTTCGGTTGGGCGGACGCCTCGGACTCCAACTTCCCCAAATCGCCACCTTGCATACCTGCGAGTTCCAGCGAAGCTTTGAGCTTCTCCGCTTCCATCTCCAAGAACCCGCGTTTCTCGAGTTCTTCGACAATCGCGCGTACACCATCACGATCATTTGCTGCCAACAACGCGCGCCCCAAACCAATTTGCAGACTCGCTTCCCGCGGCATCTTTTGGATTAGGTCGCGATATTTGCACGCCGCGGCGGCTGGGTCGATCGTTTCCAGCGCTTTGACGCTGGCCACTTCACCTTGCAAT
>JBGSHH010000884.1:0-5296 GCA_041752355.1 Pirellulaceae bacterium
GGTCAAGGTGTCAGCGCGCAAGTCGCTGGCGACTTAGTGCTCGTGGGCAATGAAGAACTCTTGGCGGCACATCAGATCGAAATCCGCACCAATCTGATCGAAAGCCTCGCCACGCGGCGCGCGCAAGGGGAAACGGCGTTGCTCGTGGCGCGCGACGACCAGTTGTATGGCGCCATCTTTGTCGCCGATGAAATCGCATCCACTAGCGCCGCGGCCATTCGCGAATTGCACGCACTCAACCTGCGCACCGTGATGCTCTCCGGCGACAATCAAGCGACCGCCGAGGCCGTTGCCCAGCGCGTCGGCATCGATGAAGTGATCGCCGAAGTTAAGCCGGACGAGAAGCAAGCGACGATTCAAAAGTTGCAAGCCGCTGGCGATAAAGTGGCGATGGTGGGTGATGGCATCAACGATGCGCCCGCACTCGCGGCGGCCGATTTGGGGATCGCGATTGGCGCTGGGGCCGATGTGGCGATCGAAACGGCGGATATCGTGCTCGTGAAACACGATCTGCAAACCGTCGCCACGGCGATCAAGCTCTCGCGCGCGACGTTCCGCACGATCAAACAGAACCTTGTCTGGGCGTTTCTTTACAACGTGCTCCTCATCCCACTGGCGGCTGGTCTTCTCATTCCCGCGATGGGTTGGCACCTGCCACCTAGTTTGGCTGCCGCCGCCATGGCCGCCAGTAGTGTGAGTGTGGTCGCCAATAGCCTGCTCTTGCGCTGGCGCAAACTTTAACGCTTACACGGATCGCAAGCATCGCCCGACATGGCACCCTTTCGCCAAGGGGTGTGTAGCGCGCGCTGAGTTCCAGTTATGTGGCCTGCAACGAGTAGATTCAATCGCTGGCGCGGAAGGGGCGAAAACATGCTGGGACGGTGTTTTTCTTTCCGCGCTTCGTTAGGCAACATGACTCGCTTGGAATCGTCAACCAATACGCTGTTGGAGCAGCTCCGCTCGGGAGGACCGCTGGCCAGGCTGTTTCAGCAAGCCTCGGGCGAATTGCAAGCGGCCGCGCAGCAATGGCTGACCGTTGCCGCCCAGCAATGCGACCACAGCAAATGGCTCGGCAACATCGCGCAGCAAACACAACAACGTTCGCAAGCGGGCGCGGAAGCTTCGCCACTAGTGGTCTTGCGGCAATGCGAGGCAGGCTGCAACGCGTGTTGTCATACGGTGAGCGCGGATGTCACGCCGCTGGAAGCGTTGATCGTCGCGGATCATTTGCATCGTCAAGCTGACGCCCCGCAACTCGCCCGCCTGCGCGCCCGCTTGTTGTTGAATGTGGCGCTGCGGGCGAATATGACTGCGGAAGATCGCGATCGCACACGGTTGCGCTGTGGTTTGCTAGGCGACGATGGTTTGTGCAGCGTCTACGCAGCGCGGCCCTTGGTGTGCGCTGGTGTGTTCTCGCTATCGCGATCGGCCTGTCAGCAATCGGCGCAACATGCGGATTTGGCAGAACAGCAAGTGCCGCTCGATCGTCCGGCCAAAGCTTGGACGATGGGTCTCTCTGGCGGATTGCAACGAGCGCTCGTCGACGCGGGACTCGATGGCAATCTCTACGAGTTGAATTCGATCGTGCTAGTCGCCCTCGATACGCCCAATGCCACGCAGCGCTGGCTGGCTAAGGAAGACATTTTCGCGGCCGCCGTTTGCACCGACGCGCACTCCTGGCCCCGCGTGGCGAAGCAAGACCCCATCCGCGTCGATGCGCGGCATTCAGCGGTTCCCTCGCCTATCTCGCTCAAGCAACGACGTAAAACGCGTGCGAAGTTGCTCAAACGCAAACGTTAGTCGTAGTTCGCTCGGCGAACGAAACGTCTTGTCGCGACAACCTCTTTCTTGCTGCAAATCGATCGCGAATGAGAGCCGATATGTGGCTTTCGCTGTTGATTTAATTGGGGCATTTTGATATTGACGGACGTGAGAAAATGCCGCTGCATTCAACTTCGTTCAGCAAATGTGGAACACCGCCATGGCGTGCTCAAACACTCTTCCGCGAAATATCAGCGTTTGGCTGGGTTTCTTGCTGTTCGCGTGCCTCTGCTCGCCAGCGATGGCCTGGGCCGAGGAGGAGAAAGAAGATGAGGGGCCAGGCATGGCCGTTATGAACTATCGGATCCTGGAAGGGGACCCCAACGGTAGCGTGGACGCCAAAACCCAGCGCGAGGTTTGGCGGGCGTTCTGTCATTCCCCGCTCGGCCTCGGAAAGTCCGCAACCTTTGGCAAAACGAGCCATCGCCCTATTCCAGGAAAAAGATACTATCAAGTTCTTACGGAGCAACTCCATGGCGCGATGTGTGAGCTAACCATTCACAAGCACACTGATAAGCATGTTCGCGCTGACATTCGTTTTGAGTTCAGCGCCCCTGTGGATTCTCAGTCCGAAGAATTCATCGTCACGAGTGGTGACTGCGTGAGCGTCGCGGGAACATTTTCCGTTGATAAGCTACATCGCATCTGGCTTCGACCGGAGAAGAATGGGCAAGCGATGTGGGCGGATGTTTGCTTTGAGGTTTCGAGGCTGGAACCCACCGAAGAAGAAATGGCGCCTCCTCCAGTACGTCGAAAATGGCTACTGCCGCTGCCAAGCGCCTACTACGACCAGGACGATGTGCAATACTTCACACCTGGCAAGGAGTTTAAACTCTCACGGGAGGCAGCCTACGAGGCAGAAAAACGAACAGTTAAACCTTAGTTGCGCCATATCAAACGTCGCAAACTTTCGCCGCATGCCGCAAGGCGGCGATTTTGTCGTCCCAGGTGGGAATGAACTCCTGCCCGACGTAGCCTTGGTAGCCGGTTTCGACGATGGCGCGCATGATGGGCGGATAGTTGATCTCTTGCGTGTCGTCGATCTCGTTCCGTCCTGGCACGCCGGCGGTGTGATAGTGGCCGATGTATTCATGGAATTGCTTGATGCGGGTGATGACATCCCCTTCCATGATCTGCGTGTGATAGATATCGAACAGCACTTTCATCCGCGGTGAGCCGATGGCTTTGCAAACATCAACACCCCATTCGATTGTGTCGCATTGATAGCCGGGATGTCCTTTCATTTCGATATCGACGCGCGTGTTAAGCGGTTCGATGCAGAGCGTCACATTGCGCTTCTCCGCCAGGCCGATCACTTTCTTTAATCCGGCGATGGTGTTCTTTTTTCCCTCTTCGTCGGAGATCATCTCGCGCATGCCGGAGAAGGTGATGACGCTGAAGAAGCCGGCGTCGGCGGTGGCTTCGATCGACTTGGTCACCTTTTCCATGCACTCGGCATGATTTTCGACGTGGTTCCAGCCTTTGACGAAACCGTGGCTCCCGGTGATGGCGCACACCAGGCCGTGCTTCTTGAGCATGGGAAAGTTCTTGGGATCGGTGAGTTCGACTGACTTCAAACCCATCGCCGCCGCCGCGACCGCGAGCGCTTCGACATCGATCGGATTGGGGGCCCGCCCGAAACACCACGGCACGACCGATTGCTTGATGCGACCGTTGGTGATCTTCCAGTTGGGATCGACTTGGGGTCGCGTGGCGGTCGGTTTTTCCTCGGCAGCCGCACTGGCAGCGGCCAACGACGTGATGGCGGTTGCTCCTGCGGCGGAAAGCCACGCGCGTCGGGAGAAATCGGCTCGAGGTTGCTGTGCCATAACGATCACCTGGGGGGCTAACTTGGGAGAGGGCAATTTGGCTCCAGAATAGACCCGCCCCGGCCCTCTCGCAACATGTTGGTGATTTTACGGTCATTTCCGTTGCCCAAAGTCGGAGATTGGACATAGAATGGCGTGAGGTATTGGCAACCAGGCGGACCGCGGACGGATGTGCATGGAGTTTTGTGCGGTGCTTCACCATGCAGCCTGGAAGTCGCCCTGAGGGCACGGAACATGTTCTATTTATGGCTGGCGTTGGGCGTGGTCGTTGCAGGGGCACTGGGACTAGGTGTGGCATGGCTACTGGCTGCGCGGCACCAGGAGCCCGTCGTCGCCGTCGAGGCGACCGTCAGTTCCGCGCGCGAACTCTTTCAAATTCGCCGCGAAATGCTGGAAGCACGCTTTCTCACGCTGGCTTCGCAATCAGGCAAACCCCGCGATGTGATCTGGGTCGATTGCGATTTTGAAAGTCTCGTTTGCTTCGCCCGCGATAAACACACGCGGCAATTGCGGGCACTCGTCGGCGTCACCATTCGATTTGAGGCAGTCGAAGGAGGGGCGATGGAGGATGTTCCCAACGTCGATAACCTCAAAGCTGCCACCGCCGTCTTTCGCTTCGAAAACGGCCAATGGGTGACGGATGGCCGGGCGATCTTCAATCTCAATCCAGCCGAGACGATCAAGCATTTCCAGAACGAATTGGAAATGGCCGAGTAACTCGCCCGCTGTCACCCCTTGTCACAGGGGGAACGCACAATCGACACCATTCGCACAGGCTCGTGCGCGCTAGTCCTTCTTCGGGGCGAGCCATCTGCCGTATTTGGCGGGGTCTATCGTCAAAACCAAATCCAAGAACCCATCGGCAACAAATTTGCACTGAGTATTTGACGGAGGTTGTGTCACGTACTTTTTGCCCCACCGTCAAGGAGGTTGCTATGGTCCAACTTGTCAAGAATCGTCCCTCTTCAGCTCCGACGTTGATTCGCTCCAATCCTGAGGTGTGCGCCACCGACCTATTGCCGTTAATTGCGACGGCCTTGCGAGAAAGTGGCTACTCCGAGTTGCGAAGGATTGATTGTTCCTGCGAGGAAGGTATTCTAGTGCTTTCCGGCAGCGTGTCCTCCTACTATCTCAAACAGGTGGCGCAAACTCTCGTCGGTAAACTGACCAATCGTGGACGGATCTTGAACCAAATTAAAGTACCCCATTCTTAGCCGTTCAGCGGAAAGTTAGCCGCCAGCATGTCGATCAATTACGCGGTGTTGGTTGTGGAACCCGAAGCGGAGCTGCGCGAGACGATCGCGCGACAATTAGTTCGCCGAGGGTACGCCGTGACGGCGGTCAATCACCCTCGTCAGGCGTTGGCGGTGGCGACATTTAAAGACTTCGGCGCGGCGGTGATTGGCGGCGACTTGCCAGAGATCGATAGCGTAACCTTGGTCACTCGGTTGCAGCGCTTGATCAATGAACTGAGACCGATTGTTCTCTCTCAAGAAGGCTCCCTCAGCGTTGCCAACTGCGCGCGGGTGGTGGAGCGTTCGCTGCCAGGCCCTGCGCTCGAACTGGCCATCTTGGCTGCTATTCATGCACCGCGCGTCACGCCTACGGATGCCCTCGCGGTGCAGGGTGCCTAGAAAATTAGAGAG
>JBGSHH010000885.1:0-4911 GCA_041752355.1 Pirellulaceae bacterium
TCTCCTGCTCGTATAGGCTAATATGCTTCGTCAACCGATGCTCTCACTGATTGTGGTTTGGATCGTGTTGACGATCACGTGGACTGGGTTTACGACGCGCGGGGGTCCCTTGAATCAGACCGAGAATCGCCTGACAAGAAGAGAATAGGCGAAGAGAGAATTGTCTGCCGCGGATGAACGCAGGCGACACGGATCATGGCGGAGATGGTTGAGAGCGTGCGGAGGAAGTTCATCCAACGCCCGTGCGATCCTTTTTCTTTCCGGCATTTATCCGCGTCACCTGCGTTCATCCGTGGCCAAATCTTCCCCATCGCGCAGCAAACAGCCCCGCGACGAAGACCTCGGCGCGGGGCTGAAGGGTGAACAAGCTACTTAATCCGATAGGCTTGGCCACGCAGTTGGATCAGCAACTCCTCGCCTGTTTGTTGACGCGCAAGTAGCGCGTTCTCGCCAGGCGTATTGTCCTTCACCAGTGCGAAGTACTCGTCGCTGAAACGTTCGATCGCTTTGATCTTCGCGGCATCTTTCTCCGGATCGATCTTTTGCGCATTGGCGGCGATCCACAGATTGCCGCGCCGGTAGAGCGTTTCGTTGCCGACTTGCTGCACGGCGTCGGTGGCGACTTCTTTATCGGTCTTGATGTCGCGATACGTGTTAATGCCACCGGAGTAACCGCCGAAGTTGCCAGCCCCGCCCCCTGGTCCCGCCGCGCCACCACGTCCGGCGGTTTCCGCCGCCTTGGCCGCGCTTTGAATCTGCGCGTAATCCGCAGCGGGTGCCGCTGATTGATTGGCATCCTTGAACAAGCGCTTCTCGGCCCGCTGTGCCACACCACCAAGTCCATCACGTTGTTCCAGTTCCGCCAAATTCTGACGGGCCCGATCCACGTTACGACGCATATCCGCCAGATCGCCCGGCTTGGCGGTTTCATCGGCCAGGAACGAAGTGTACGGTGTGAGGATGCCATGTTTGGTCGATAGCGCGACCAGTTCGCTTACCAGTTCGTCGTTCTTGCCTTTGAGATCGAGTTCGTCGATAATCTCGCCGATGCGGCGCATCGCCCACAGTTTCTCGACAAACGCGTACGATTGATCGCCGCTCGCTTCCACCAGTGGCGCGGGGAAATCGAACTTGTGCTCTTGCGACCCGACCTTGCCGGTCACCGTCACGCGGGCGTCGCCAGACTTCTTATAGCGACCGACGAGCACGAGTTGCTCTCCTTCAAAGATATCGTGGACCTTTTGCGGATAAAGGCGATTGAACGCGTTGCCATCTTCCGCTTTGACCCCTTCGATATCGAACTTCAGTTTCACATTCGTCAAAGCGGGCGCACTGATCTTGCTATACACGCGGCTGACGTGGGCTTCGATGTCTTCGTTGGGGCGCACATACTCACTGCGGCCGCTGTTATCGTTCGACAAGCGATCGAGCAAGCGGCTATTCACATCGTAGCCAACACCCAGATTGATAATTCGCGCGTCGAGCTTGTTCTCGCTATTCACGTTGGCGACGATCTTGCCTTCGTTGGTTTCACCAGCAGTCGGGAGGCCATCGGTGAGGAACAACACGAAGTTCGGACGCGAATCGTCCTTGATCATCGCTAGCGCCGTTTTCAAAGCGCCATCGATATTGGTACTGCCACCGGGATATTGCCCTTCAACAAAACCGAGGGCGGCTTTGCGCGTTTCATCATCGAAACGTTGCAGTTCCGGCTTGAAGGATTCGATGTTGCTGTCGTAGGAAACGATATTGAACATGTCCCCTTCGCGGAGATTGTTCACGACGAACTTGAGCGCCCCTTTGGCTTGCTCAATCTTCTTGCCGCTCATGCTGCCGGAGCGATCAAGCACAATGATGACCGTCTTCGCGGGGCGCTTTTCATCGGCCGCTTTGATCTCGGGACTAGCGAGCATCAGGAAGTAGCCATCTTCGTCCCCTTTAGGGCGATAGCTCAACACGCTGGTGCCGAGTTCCCCTTTGTTGGTGTCGTAGAACAAACGAAAATCGCTCTGCGGGATCTCGTTCTTGCCTGTGTATTTAACGACGGCCGAGGTTTTGCTGGGACGTTCGATGTTTACCAAATGCGTCGGGCTATAGACGCTCTTGATCTCTTGCTTGCTCTCAATCGAGAGTTCGATATTGACCTGTTCGATCGGTTGCGAAGTGTACTTGGCGGTCGCCAGTGGGTAGAGGAAATCGGTGAGGTTTTGGTCCTTCTTCAATAGCTGCGTATAGCGCAGCGTCACTTTGCGTTCCGCGCCAGGTGGAACGGGAAAGACGCTCGTCTTGAACATGCCGCTGCCGATCCATTCCAACAAGGCGGGATCTTGATTCTTGCGAATGTGCGCCTCGTAGACGGAACGCGCTTCCTTGGCAGGCATCAGCTTGCCGTCGATTTCCTTGCCATCGACCATGAAGGTCAGGCGATCAATGGCACCTTCGTAGGGCAACGGGAAGAGGAATGAGACTTCCATCTGCTGGCTACAAGTGTTCACGAACGACTGCGAAACCTGCACGCGGGCGACCTGATCGGTGATCCGCGTTTGCACGCCGATTTCTTTGATCTTGTAAGTGAGCGTTTCCGGCTGTGGACGGCGAATGATGATGGGGCGCGGTAGCGGAATGGGATGGGGGTGCGGATGAGGATGGTCGATAATGACCAACACTCCTTGTCCCAGTGCGGGGGCAGCAAACAAACCCAACGATGTTGTCAGCAAACAAGTCGCCAACAAAATACACGCGCGTTTCATGGCAGAACCTCGATTTCGCGGAAAGTCCCGGACAGATCCGAATCCCTGTAAGGTACGACGCTCGAGATGCCGCAAAAGTTCCAAGTGTTCTGTAACCAGCCGGTAACGACCCAGCTTGCGCGGAAGCCGTAACTTTCCTGGTCAGGCTGGTTCGCCTGCGAATACCTGAGCTTTCTTGGGGATTTCGACTACAATCGACTCGTTATCTTGGCGGCTCATTATCCGGCGGAACTCCATTCATGGCGCGACAATCACGCTTGGTGTGCGAATGCGGCGGGGAAATTTCGCGTCCCATCCCACCCAATTGCCCCCACTGCGGCCGCATCATCGCTTCCGTCCGCCGCCCCGCCATTGCTTGGCTCTGGCCGCTGATTGCCATCGGGCTATTATTTGCGCTGCTAGTGGGCGGGGTGCTGGTTTTGGTCCGCATGTTTGGCCCGCTGTGACATGCTTCCGAGTCTCTCCACTCCGTCTCCCTGACGAGTCGCAGGAGCCCGGCCAAGTGAGACGAACAACGCCCACCGCCTAGCAAAGTCCCGTTTTAGATGTGATATAATTCTGGGATTGTCGCCCAAACTTATCCCCTCGGAGATGAAAATCATGCGACTCTCTTTTTCCCTGACATGCTTAATGGCTTGGTTGTTGTGCTGTTCGCTGGGGCACGCGCAAGTCACGGTTAAGCAGGTTGAAGACGACGAGCCGGCCGCGGTTGAGAAGGCTCGGTTTGTCGACCGCGGCGAGTTTGTCGAAGACACCCAGACCGGCTTGCTGTGGCAAAAAGACGGCGATGCATCCGGTAAGAAGAACTTCTTCGATGCGTCGGAGTATGCCGACAAACTCGAACTTGGCGGCCTCACCGAGTGGCGACTCCCCAGCGCGGACGAAATGAAGGCGATCTTTCCCGCCACCGAAGCACCCTTCAAAGACACCAAGTACAACGCACTGGCCTGTTGCAAAGGGGAGGGAACTTGGGACTCCTACTGGACTGGCAACATCGACGTTCGCCTGCCTGACTACGCCTTCGTGTATCAGTGGTACGACAAAGGGGGCGCGAATAACTGCTTCGCCAGCAAGAACTTCGTCTACGTGCGTTGCGTCCATAACCCCGTCAAAAAATAAGCCGCTTACTCACCAGCTTTTGGTTTTGCGCAGCTCAGTGCCACTTACTGCATGGTGTGATAAATGAGCGCTCCACAGGCAAGCGCCAACTCGTTCCCAACACAATGAGTGACCCCTACCATGAGCACGTTTACGACGAAAGATGGTACTGAACTGTATTACAAAGATTGGGGTACTGGCCCGGTCATAACCTTTAGTCATGGCTGGCCACTGACCGCCGACGCGTTTGAATCGCAGATGTATTTCCTGGCGTCGCATGGCTATCGCTGCATCGCCCACGATCGTCGCGGGCATGGTCGCTCCAGCCAGCCTTGGGACGGCAACGACATGGACACCTATGCCGACGATCTCGCGGAATTATTCACGGCGCTTGATCTCCACGACGCCGTGATGGTGGGCCATTCGACAGGTGGGGGTGAAGTGGCGCGCTACATCGGTCGGCATGGCACAAGTCGCGTCGCCAAAGCGGTGCTGATCGGTGCCGTGCCGCCACTCATGCTCAAGACCGACGCGAATCCAGACGGCCTGCCGATGAAGGTCTTCGATGGCTTTCGCGAGTCCTATCTGGCGGACCGCGCGCAGTTCTTTTTGGACGTGGCCAGCGGGCCGTTCTTCGGATTCAATCGCGCCGGCGCCAAAGTTTCCCAAGGGCTCATTCAATCGTGGTTTATGCAAGGGATGATGTCGGGACATAAGAACGCCTACGACTGCATCAAGGCGTTCTCCGAGACCGACTTCACCGAGGATCTCAAGAAGTTCGATGTGCCGACGCTCATCCTCCATGGCGATGACGATCAGGTTGTTCCCATCGGCGCAGCGGCTCTGCGCTCGTCGCAGCTGGTGCCAAATGCCGAACTCAAGGTTTATCCCGGCGGCTGTCACGCGCTCGCGGATATTAGCAAGGAGCAGGTTAACCAGGACTTGCTGGCGTTTATTAGGCGGTAACGGACGGCATGGCGGATTCGTCGCACGTATCTCGCATCCGATTGGATCGACCCTAGTCGCAGTGCTGGCCGTTGGTCTATTTCGCTATTGGATTGGC
>JBGSHH010000886.1:0-6509 GCA_041752355.1 Pirellulaceae bacterium
GAAATCTGGGCGTTTCGCGAATGGGTCATCAATGCATTCAATCAGAACATGCCATTTGACCAGTTCACCATCGAGCAGCTTGCTGGAGACTTACTACCCAACCGCACGCTCGATCAACAAATCGCCTCCGGCTTCAATCGCTGCAACATCACTACCAGCGAAGGGGGTACCATAGCCGAAGAGTACTTGGTGCTGTACGACCGCGATCGAACGGAGACGACGGGCGCCGTATGGATGGGCCTCACGATGGGTTGTGCTGTCTGTCACGACCACAAGTTCGATCCGGTCACCCAGCGCGACTTCTACTCGCTGGCCGCGTTCTTCAACAACACAACGCAAAATGCCATGGACGGCAATGTGAAGGACACACCACCGATCCTTCAGGTTCCGACATTGGCCGATCGCCCGCGTTTCGTGGAACTTGAAAAGCTGCTGCCGGAAACTCGCAAACAAATCGACGCCCGCCGTCTGGCAGCGCGAGCATCCTTCGACGAGTGGCTAGCTAGCGCCAAACCTGAGAATGTGGGTGCCACCGTTCCTGTTAAAGACTTGTATTTGGAAGTAGGGCTCAGTGAAGGAGCCGGTAAACGAATTCACGCACGAGTTGATGGGCAGGACCATGAGCTTGTATTGAGCGATAGTGCCAATTGGCAAGCAGGTCCCGGCGGTAGCCAGGCATTACTGGTGCAAGGGGCGGCCTCGGAATTGGGAGATTTCGCCGATTTTGAGAAGGATCAACCTTTCTCGCTGAGCGCATGGGTCAAACTGCCCGCCGCTGAAACGTCGGGCGCGATTGCCGGTCGAATGAATAAGGACGAGAAATATCGCGGCTGGGACTTTTGGGTGCAGCGTCGCCAAATTGGCACGCACATTATCAACGCATGGCCGGAGAATGCCTTGAAAGTCGTCGCCCAATCGCAGATTCCCGCCGATCAATGGACACACGTCGCGGTGACCTACGATGGGTCTACCAAAGCCGCCGGCGTGAAGGTGTACTACAACGGAGCCCTGCAACCAAGCGCCGTCGAGAGCGATAAGCTAAATGCCACGACGCGTACGAGCGTGCCGCTCAAACTCGGTCAACGGCATAACAGCGATCCACTGAGTGCTGGAGGCATCCAAGACTTTCGCATCTACAAACGCAATCTGTCGCCCGGAGAAGTCGACGCTCTGGCCAAAGTGACTCGTTTCACGGCCTTGTTGCAAAAGCCAGCGGCGGAACGAACCGACGCGGAGAAGAACGAGTTGTATGCCTGGTGGTTGCCAACGCATGACGAGACGTTTCAGAAACTTTCAGCGCAGGCTACCGCCTACGAACAAGAACAGAATGCTATTCGTGCTCGGGGCACAATTGCCCACGTCATGCAAGAGAAGCCGGGAATGCCGGGCGCGTTTGTGCTGTTTCGGGGCGAATATGATAAGCGTCGCGATCCCGTTACACCTGCGAAACCATCGTTTCTACCGGCCCTGCCGGAGGACTATCCGCGTAATCGACTCGGACTGGCACAATGGCTATTGCGGCCCGATCATCCCCTCACCACCCGCGTCACGGTCAATCGCTTTTGGCAGGAGGTCTTCGGCACGGGCCTGGTGCGCACCAGTGGTGATTTCGGTGTCTCCGGGGAATTGCCCTCGCATCCCGAGTTGCTCGATTGGTTGGCAGTCGACTTCCGCGAATCAGACTGGGATGTGAAGCGGTTCTTCAAACTGTTAGTCATGTCCAACACGTATCGCCAAGCGGCACTTACGACGCCTGAGAAGCTAGAAAAAGACGAGAACAATCGCTGGCTCTCGCGGGGGCCGCGTTTTCGTATGGATGCCGAAATGGTTCGCGACTATGCCTTGGCGAGCAGCGGGTTGCTCGTTCCCAAGATCGGCGGCCCGAGCGTGCGTCCCTATCAACCGGATGGTGTGTGGGAAGCCGTGGCGATGATTGGAAGTAATACTCGCGACTATCGCGCCGACACGGGCGAGAATCTAGATCGGCGCAGCATGTATACCTTCTGGAAGCGTTCCGCGCCGCCGGCCTCGATGGATATCTTCAACGCTCCGGCGCGCGAATTCTGCACGGTTCGTCGCGAGCGTACCAACACTCCGCTGCAAGCACTGGTGACGCTCAACGATCCACAGTTCGTGGAAGCCGCGCGACATCTCGCGGAGCTAGCGCTGAAGCAACCCAACGCTTCCGACACCGCACGCCTGGATTTTGTCGCCCAGCGATTGCTCGCTCGACCATTTCACGTCAAGGAACGGAGCATCGTCCAAGCCTCGCTAAGCGACCTACTGGCCTACTACCAGGCCCACGGCGAGGACGCTACGAAGTTGCTCGTTGTTGGTGAATCGAAATCGGATCCCACGCTCGACCCGGCAACTTTCGCGGCGTGGACAATGTTGATGAACCAGTTGATGAATTTGGATGAAGTGCTGTGCAAGTAAATGACCCTATTCACCTACGACAGCGATGGCGAAAGCAAAACCTTCCAATTCGATGAAATCCGTCGATCTCGAAAGACGCATTCACGTTGTTCGCGGGCAGCGCGTGATGCTCGATTCTGATCTGGCTGACTTGTACGGCGTCCGAACTGCGGCGATCAATCAAGCGGTGCGTCGCAACCCGGATCGCTTTCCAAGCGATTTTACGTATCAGCTTACTGCGCAAGAGCTTAGGGATTTGATGTCACAAACTGTGACTTCAAGCTCGGGCAGAGGCGGCGTGCGAAAACTCCCCTGGGTCTTTACCGAACATGGGGTCGCGATGCTCTCCAGTGTGTTGCGTTCGCCGCAGGCGGTGAAGGTGAATATCGAAATCATTCGGGCGTTTGTGCGCTTGCGGCGGTTGCTCGCCACGCCTGGAGAATTGGTCGAACAATTGAACCGATTGGCGGAAACCGTGGATGTACACGGTACGCAGATTAAAGCCATCACCGATGTCCTCAAACAAATGATGCAGCCGCCCTCCACGCCTCCCAAACCGCGCATCGGTTTCCATACCACACTCAAGCAATAAATCCCAGGAGCAATCCGATGTCCCTATTCAACGAAATCAAACAGAACATCACTCGTCGCCATTTCCTTTCGCAGGGCAATCACTTGCTTGGCGGCGCGGCGCTCGCGACGTTGCTTGGCCAAGGCGCAAAGGTTCTGGCGGCTGATACGCCCGCTGCGGAAAGAAAGACGCTACAGAATTTTGCTGGCAAGGCCAAGCATGTGATCTATTTGCACATGGTCGGTGGTCCGCCGCAAATGGATCTGTATGACTATAAACCGGTGATGAACGAGTGGTACGACAAGGATCTGCCGGAATCGGTGCGAATGGGGCAACGGTTAACCACCATGACCAGCGGACAGGCCCGCTTTCCAATCGCGCCGTCGAAATACAAGTTTGAGAAATATGGCGAATGCGGCATGGATGTTTCCGAGCTGCTTCCTTATACGGCCAAGATGGTCGATCAGATGTGCTTCATTCGCGGCATGCACACCGAGGCTATCAACCATGAACCGGCCATCAGCATGATGCAAACTGGCAATCAAAACACAGGTCGGCCTTGCCTGGGTGCTTGGGCCTCCTATGGCTTGGGTTCGCTGAATGATGACTTGCCGACGTTTGTCGTGCTCGTCGCCAAGCCGACCAATACTGAACAAGTGCAAGCGATCTCGGCTCGGCTTTGGTCCTCGGGCTATCTCTCAGGCGAACATGCTGGCGTTTCATTCCGCAGTGGTGGCGATCCCATCTTGTATATCAACAATCCGCCTGGCGTTTCGGCAGAAGTTCGTCGCAAGACGCTGGATGGCCTCAAGCAACTGAATGAGCTCAATTTTCAGGCTCTTGGCGATCCAGAAACGCGCACCCGTATTCAACAATACGAGCTCGCGTTTCGCATGCAATCCAGCGTGCCGGACTTGACCGATCTCTCCCAAGAAACCGAAGAAACCTACAAGCTTTATGGCGAGGAGGCGAAGAAGCCCGGTAGCTTCGCGCATAGCGTTCTACTGTCGCGGCGAATGGTGGAACGAGGGGTCCGATTCATCCAGATTTATCACAACAACTGGGACACTCACGCGAATGTCGCTGGTCGTTTGCCAGACCAATGCCGCGACATTGACCAACCCTGCTGGGGCCTGGTGCAAGACTTGAAGCAGCGTGGTCTGCTCGATGAGACGCTCATCATTTGGGGCGGAGAATTTGGTCGAACGATTTACAGCCAAGGAGGCTTATCGAAAACCAACTATGGACGCGATCATCATCCACGTTGCTTTACCATGTGGATGAGTGGCGGCGGTACTCGCCCCGGCGCGATTTATGGCCAAACTGATGATTTCTCGTACAACATTGTGAAAGATCCCTGCCATATCCACGACTTCCATGCCACCGTGCTGCAACTGCTCGGCTTCGATCATGAGCGGTTCACTTTCCGCTACCAGGGTCTCGATCAGCGACTGACAGGCGTGGAGCCTTCGAAGGTGATCAAAGAACTGCTGGCGTAGTCCTATTGGTCAGGTTGCCACAGCCGCGGCAATTATCATTTCGACCTTGTAATTGCCGGAAAGGCCCGCTTGCACGCAGGCACGAATGGGTGCCTGGCCGTTGGGCACCCAGGCTTCCCATAATTCGTTAAGTACGACAGCGTCGGCGAGATCCGCTAAGAAAATCGTCACTTCCAAGAGTCGCGTGCGTTCGCTGTTGATACTCGCGAGCGTGGCGTCGATCTGCGTTAGAACCTGGGCAATTTGCTCACGGGCAGTGGCCTGCGAGTCCTCGGCGACTTCCACCCAGCGGGCAATGCCGCTATAGATCACGACATCTGACCAACGCGGACCGGCACCCAGTCGCACGATCCGATTCGATTCCACAAAACGCTCCACCGCACACGAAATCGAGAACTAACGACCGCGACCGCCGCCCGTTTGGCCACCACGGCCACCACCGGTTTGACCGCCACGTCCGCCGCCGAAACCGCCGGTCTGACCTCCTCGTCCGCCACCAAATGCCCCGCCTTGCAACCCTTGTTGAATGAGTTGCTGGAAGGGATTCGTTTGGCCAGCGCCTTGGGTGTTTTGACCACCCCGACCACCACGACTACTTTGTCCTGGTTGAGTGCCCATTCCCGATTGTGCTTGCTGCGTGGTGCTGGTCGTGATGTTGGTCTGGGCATTGGCACCCAAGATCGATTGAAGCCCCTTCGCCACCACTTCGGGGCTCGTCCGCTTGAGGGTAATAACGGATTGAATCTCCGCTGCTTCCGTGCCTGCCTGATCGATTTCAGCGACCAATAATTTAACCTCTTCAAAAAGCGGATCCGGCGCGGACACGACGAGTGAATTGCTGCGACTATCAACTCCAATCGTCATTTTAACTTCCTCGCCCCGTTGCTTTTGCTGCTGTCCACCGCCGCCACGACCGCCTCGCAAAGCACGCATGAAATCTTCTGGCGAAGGTTGCTGACGCTGTTGGGCCCCACCTGCGCCACCATTAATTCGTGCGGCATACACTTCCTTTACAACGCCGGCGACTTCACTCGCCGAAACATACTTAACGGGGATCATCCGCGGTTTGGGCTGCAATTGGACCGGGACAGGACTGTATTCTTGATCGATGATCTTGAGAAGTTGTTCCACCAAATCCAGATCGGCAGGGCCAGCCTGCACCACGAGATGGTTCAAACGTGGATCGGGAATGACGGTCACCTTACCAACGGTCGCGATGGAAGGCGTGGTGGAACCGCCGCCACCGCCGCCACCATCCAATCCAAACAAACTTCCCATTAATCCGCCACCAGCATCCCCCAAGGCGGCACCCATGATGCTGTTCATCAATCCGCCGCCACCGCCGCCACCTGAATCAGCAGTGGCTCCCGTGCTGGCTCCGATCATTTCGGACAATAGCGATGCGGCGATTTCCGCTTTGGCATATTTCAAATTGAAAACGGTAAACTCGGGGCCCGCATTCAGTGCAGCGCTGTCGAGCATCGAACGCAACAGCGTTTCAAACGCATCCAGTGCTTCCAAATCTTCCGAAGCAATTACGACCCCGGCGGGGCCAATCGTAACGATGATTTCAGCACCTGGCTTGGATGGCTTTGGCGCTGGAGTGGTTGGACTCGCTTCGGCAGCTGGAGTGGTTGGCTCCACTTCGGGAGCTGGAACAGTTCCAGGAGTGTTCGCTTCCGTTTCGGCTTTCGCTTCCGCCGCTGGCTGCTGATAGGCGGCGAAGCGAACCGGAATACGACGTGGGCTGTGGTAGGTTGATTTGTTCGTGGAGGGAACGACCGGCTTCATGGGTTGAGTCGGCGCAGGCACAGGCTCACGTGCAGGTGCCGTCGGCGGACGCGAAGTGGAGGGCAGCGGCACATACTCTTCAATGAGTGCGTCGATGGGATCATTAGGAACAACGGTCCGTCCCATTGGATTGGACGTTTCGGGTTCGGCAGGCGTCACCATCCGAATGCGATTGGGGTAGGAAGTACCAAAAACGGCTTGGACTTGATCCAAGGCCTTTTGCATTGAACTGC
>JBGSHH010000887.1:0-9469 GCA_041752355.1 Pirellulaceae bacterium
GGATACTTCTTCAAGAGCGTGCGTCGAATTTCGTACGCTTCCGCCGTCTTGCCAGCGGTGGTGGCGGTTTGCATTTTTTCCAGCGCGGTCTTCAATTCCTCATCGCGACCGATATCGCGTTTTACGACCGCCACGTCTTCCAAAATCAATGCGAGCTTCGCCTCCACCGGTTGTCGCAAACTGGGGGGAATGTAGGAGCCATTGTTGACCAGTCCGATTGCCTCATCGGCTTGTTTCACAAATTCGCGCGCTTGATCGACATCGGCGGTGGACTTCTTCGCCTTGTCGGCCAGCGCAGCGGCAATCTTCGGCAAAATGTCGGCCATGTCGGCACGCGCTTCGTCGAACTTCTCCTCGCTTTCAATGCGTTTGAGCGTCTCGCGAGTGAGTGCCAAGGCGTACTTCCAATCCTTCCCTTCATCGACGGCTAAGCGAATCTGCGCGACACCCACACGGACGCGGGCGAGACTAGCATTTTCATCGCTGCTGTAAGCCGCGAGATATTTTTCGTACTTGGAAATAGCTTGTGTGTACGACTGGGCGGCATAGTCCTTCTCCGCAAGTTGGAACGCTTCGCTCGCCGACCCGCGAGCGAGGGTCAGGTAAAGTCCCACAAAGGCCAGAATCAAGATCGCCAGCGCGCCGCCGCCGATGTAGATCAATGAGGAATCCCACTGATTCTGATTCTTCTGCTTGAGGCCAGAGCCAAATAAACCGAACAGTCCTCCACCACCACCGCCGCCAGACGGCTTCTTCGGTCCCAGCAGCGCACTGGATGATTCCAACGACGCCGCGCCGCCTAGTAACGGATCGTCGAGCGGACCCGCCAAAGGATCGCTCGCTGCGACCGGAGCGAGCGCGTCATCAATAGGAGTTAGGCTACTCTCCACGGGCGTCAGGCCATCTTCAACCGGGGTCAGGCCGTCATCGATAGGCGTTAAACCGTCATTTTCCAACGGAGTCAAATCATCATCGAGCGGCGTGAGTCCGTCGTCATCGAGGGGCGTCAAACCGTCGTCGATGATTTCCAATTCGTCGTCCAGCGGCGCGAGCTCTTCGAGTTCTGGCTTCTTCTTCGCGGGTACCTTGCTCGCGGCGGGTTTGCTGGGCGGTGCGGGTTTACCGGCGGCCGGCTTGTTGGGCGCGGGTTTACTTGCGGCTGGTTTGGCCGGCGTTGGTTTGGGGGGCGATTCGATCGGTGTCAGACCTTCGTCGTCTGCCAGTCCGAGTTCAAGATCATCCGACTTCGGCTTGACTGAGCTTGCTTTGGGAACGCTGGCCTTCGCTTCTTCAGCCGGGCCCCGTATTTCGCCAATCAGTTTCTTGGCCTGAAAGACCGTGAGCAGTCCTTTGTCCACAAGTACTTTGGCGAGCGTTTCCGCTGTGACTGGCCCTTTGCTTTCCGCTACTTGCTTGCGCAATTGCGCGATGATCTTATCATCGAGCAAGCTCAACTCTTCCAGGCGATTGAGAAACAACTTGGCGGCGGCCATCGACATTCCTTCCTAGTGCGGGCAGGTCGCCAGCGCGAGGGGCAAGTGAGCGTAAAGTACAGGAACTATTCTTCTTCGACTGTCAGTAATTGCACATCTTCCATACCGACGGCGGTGCCGGAATCGAGCGCCGAAACCACTTTGCCGTGTCCCGCTTCGCCATCGGCGCGAACCAGCAAATGTTTGGGAATCACTCCGCCCGCCACGCCGCGCCGCGCTTCCTTCAGCTTGCGCAACAGTTCGGCTTCGCTGAAGACATCGACATCCCAATCCACCGTCACCACGCGATAGGTTCCCAGTGGTTCCACATGCACGGTGACATATTCAGGATCGTCCTCCAATTCTTGAAAAGAGCGCTGCTGAACGTTCTCTTCCGGGGCCTCAGGCTTGGGAATCTGAATCGACTTTTGCAAGACGAAGACCGCCGTCACCATGAAAAAGATCAAAAGCAGGAATGTGACATCGACCATCGGCGTCATGTCCATCTCGGAATCGACCAGCTCGCGCGACTCGCGCAGCTTCACCTTGTGCGGAGTATCGTCTTCGGGCGGCGAAGCGAGTGGCGTGAGGGACGCCGCTGCGTCTGCGGGATCGCCCATAACATCTTCACTTCCAGTCAACACGATCGGTTCAGCTGCCGCCTCGGGATCGTCTCCATCGTCTTGGATTTCTGCTGGCACTTCGACCATCTGCTCGCAGCCGGGACAGCGCACGCGATGCCCCTGGATAAAGCGAGCTGCAGTTCGCTCGACGCCGCAATTTGGACAATGGAAGACGACAGACACGGTAGTTACTGATCCTCCAACACGGCAATGTGCAGTTGTTCGACTTCGGGTATCAAGCCGACCGCCTTCGCCACGCGCGACACTTCCCGATGCTTCACTGTGGGCGAGGCTTTGATCAACACATACTTGCGACGCGGGGATACCGGTTCTGATAGTCCCGTCTGGATATAGTCGATGATTTCCTTTTCGCGATCTTCCAGATTGCGCGCAGTAAACTCATTCGCGGTATCGACGCCATCGCCGCGGAAAACGCGCGACGTTCCTTGCTCTCCTTTTTCCACCGTGAGGATCACCGACTCGCGCACCGGAACCGTCGCGCCGTAGCGCGCTTTGGGCAGCTCCACGCTGGCTTTATTGTCGAGATGAGCGGCCACGAGAAAGTAAATGAGAAGCAAGAACGTAATGTCGATCATCGGGGTGATGTCCATTTCATCATCGCCCAATTCGCGCTTGCGATGAAAACGCGGCACCGGATCATCGGCCACCTCGTTCACCGTGTGCAAATGACTGACATTCGTCGGCTCACTCATGACTTGCTCCGGCCAGCCGGTGTATCAAGCCCCGCCTTGAAAGCGTCGAAGAAGCGCGCCAGGCCCAAAGAGACCAAGTCTTCCATCTTGCGGATTTGCACGTTGATACTTGCCATCGACATCACCAATGGAATCGCCACCGACAGGCCCCAGGCGGTCGTGATGAGGGCGAAGCTAATGTCGCCAGCCAACACGCTGGATTGCACACTTTCTTCCGTCGCCAATTTGCCGAACGCCGCCATCATGCCTGCGACAGTGCCGAGCAAACCGAGCATGGGTGCCGTCTTGATGACGGTATTGACCCAACTCATACGATAATCGAGATCCGACAACACGTCGCGCTGAAAGCGATCGATGACGAGTTCTTTCACGCTGGCAAAGCCCAACTTGCGATTGACGATCGCTAGTTCGGCGAGTTGCGGCACTGCGCGGCGATCCCCCTCGACATGCGCCTGCGCGCCGGCGAAGTCACCCTTTTCGAGCGATTCTTCCAAGGGCTTGAGGAAGTCCATCAAGGCTTTTTCGCTGCGAAAGCGTTTGGCCGAGATGCGCGTCCAGATCATTACCAGGCAGAAAACGCCCCACAGTGTCACCGCCAACAACATGCCGTAAATGGCGTTGTTAAAAATTTCGATCAGGGAACCCATAGTCGGCCGCTCATGGAGAAAAGGATCATACGCCGCGTTGGCGTGCGAAAGTCGCGGAGAAATCAGTAAGTTTGTATGTAACCAAGGGAGAATGCGGAGTCAACCAGCAGCGGTTCGTGGCGCGAGCGCCATCGGCTCACGGAGCGTCGCGATACTCCTGCGAGACAACGTAAAACTCGAATTGCGGACCACCCCGCACCCCGAATACCGTCCGCTTGATCTCTTTCAAGTTTCGCGTGCCGGCCTGCTTTTGCTCCAGTCCCGCGAGGATCGCTTCCGTCTCGGGCGAGTAGAACTGCAAGATCACACGATTGTTCGTGTCGATGCCCCCCTTGGCCAACAGTTGTTTATCCGCCTCGATCAATTCGCCGGTTCGCCACGTCATGTAGAGCCGCTTTTCCTGGTCGCTCGGTCCAGTGCGGCGAACTGGTTTGGCTTGCGAAAGTTTGGAGGCGTAATCGACCGTCGGTTTGCCACCACCCATCGCCGCTAGTTCGATGCCGAAAAAGTCGAGTTGCTTGGCATAAGCTTCGACATCCGCGGAAGCGAAGCGAACTTGCCAACGTTCCCAACGTGGTACGACGTTCTCGCCCCCTTCACCCATCGGTCCAGCCTGGCGACTATCGCCTTTGCCTTTGCCGCTGCCGAAATTGGCGAGCTGCTCGTCCATGGTTTCGAGATTCTGGAGATCGGCTGATATGACATCGCTCATGGTGAGCATTGTTTCCTCCATTTCAGGCGGAAAGAACTCATCGAGCTCATCGACCTCCGAATTTTCGGCGTCGCGCGCCGTGCCGGCGGCGTTTTCGCCGCGCCCATTTCCTTCTTCTAGGAAGTTTACGGGCACTGCTTTTTGCAGACCGATGACCCGCATCGTGAGGACAATGATAAACATCGCCAACACGAGCGCGCCCAAAAGCATGAGCGACGCAATTAACATGCTCGAAACACGATCGTACGTCGAGACCGTCAACGACGCAGGCATGATCACCTGATCGGCTTTGGGGAGCTTGCGTGAAGTATCGTCAGTCACGGGGCGAATCTTTGTGGGGAGAGTCGAAGCGTTTTATTTGATGTCGGCATCTGGTCGCACCGAGGCATACCACTTGGTCCACTCGGCGGCCAGCGCCTTCTTGTCGTCATCACTGAGTTTCGAAGGCAATTTCGATTCGCCGAAACGTCGTGCGATGTAACGCAGGCTGGTATCCGCTTCGCGCACCACGCGGGCATCGGGATCGGTGAGGGCGTAGATCAAACTTGGCACACTCTCAAAATCCCGCGAGCGGCCAAGTGCTCGTACGGCAACGAGGCGAGATTCATAAGCACTGGCGGCGACCAGGCGTCGCAGACGCAGCACTTGTTCCTTGCGTTGCGTTTCATCCTCGGCCAGTTTGAACTCTTCGGGATTGTTCGTCAGATACTCGAAGCTGGAGCCTTCTCCTTCTTCCAGTAATGCGACGAGGTCTTCCAGTTGGGCCGAAGCACTCGCGGCGTTCACGATCTTGCCATGCTTGACCGCGACCTCCGCCGCATTGGTTGGCAAGCCACGACCGCCGGTGAGTTGTCCATCGCCAAACTTCTTTAAGCTTTTCTGAATCGCCTTTTTCGTGCTGCGCATGAGAAACAGCGCACCGAAGGCCGTATCAACCGATTCGCCACATTGTGCTTCCCAGGTGCCCCGTTCCGTTTGCGTTTTTGTCAGATGTCGCACCCCGTCGTTGTACCACTTGGGTTCTTCGTCTTTGATGTTGTCGGCCAGTTCGCGGAAGCTCATATAACGCTCGAGCGCGTACATGTGATAGAGATTCCACGAACCTTGATCGATTTTGTAGTTGCGCGCAAACCAGGCGTTGGTATCGCTGAGTCCTTTCATCATGACTTTGGAAGGCACCTTTTCCGTGATCGGGCCCTTGTTCACCTTGGCATTCCCTTCCTCGACGAGTTCCAAAACTTCGGGAATCTCGTCACTCTTTTCCACGGCATCGGCGAGGACTTTGAATTTGAGTAGGTCGGCGCAGATATACAAACTGCCAGCGCCGGCCGCCGAGAGTGAGTTCTTAACTTCGTGCTGATTGACACGTGTGAAACGCCCGACGCCAGGATCGACCCCTTGGTAACCAAAGCCGCCACTGGGATCTTGCGTACGCAACAACCAATTGCAAACGCGTTCAACCGAATCTTGCGAGATGTTGCCTACGTCATTGCGATAGCAACTCCAGGATGCCAACACCGCATATTGCGTCATGGAGGTATCGCCACTGTCGCCATGAGCACCACCTAGCGGATAGCCCCACCCACCTTCGGCCCGTTGACGTAACTCCAGCGAACCCATGAGCTTGACGATTTCAGGGCGATATTTGCTAGCGTCGACATCGCACAGAAAGACTGTCGCAATGCCGGTGCTGTAAACGTCTTCTTTGATATCGGCGGCGGTTCCTTGGCAAATCGCTTTGCAGGCGTCAATGGCGGCTTTGATTTTGGGATGATCGTCCTTCTTGCCCATCTTGACGAACACCATCCCAATCAAGCACTTGCCACCCAGACGATTGTCGTCGGCAGTCTCCAGATACTTGACCGCCTTATCCAACAGGCGCTTCACTTCCGGACTTTCAGGCGTGAATGCCGAGGCGGGACGATCGATTGTCATTCCCAACAGCAAACAGCCCACCAAGGCCCACACGAGTGAGCTGTTAACTAGTTTCCGGTTCCGACCGGCCGAGTGAGCTAGCGCAGTGCGCATGGCGTTTCTCCGCGAGGGCAATCCGTCGATGAACTTGTATTTTGGCAGTGGGAAATGGAGGCCACAATAAGATGGCCAATGAGTCTGTTCCAATGTGCCAGCGTTCGCCGTGAGATGAGCTACGAACGCAAACCATCCAAATTCCCAGCACGCCCGTGATGATAGCTGTCAAACGACCTCTCGTCAAGCTTTTCGAGTAGCAGAAGTCCTTACAGGCAATGGATTTGACGACTACGTCGACAGACGATCGATGGCCAGTGTTCGATTGACGAATTACTGCCCCGCTTTGCAAATTGATAGTTGAAAACCGCTGGCCGAGACGGGATACTAGGGCCGGCTTCTTTTCCTGGTTTCTCCCTCCCCTCTGACCTCTCCAACATCATGAAAAACTTTTGGTCCTGCTGTCTGGCCGCATTCGCCTTGTTGCTTACTACTTTGCCTGTCGCTGGCGCCGAGTCGGTCTCCCCTGTGCGGATGGGCGCCGGATTGATGACATTCGACACGGTTCCTGGCTGGGGCCTTCGACCTGATGGTACATCCGCCCTTGGGCCAACGCACGGCGCGGTCGTGATTGACAAGGCAGGCAATATCTACACCAGCGCCAACAAGGGAGTGGTTGTCTTCTCACCGGATGGCAAGGTGATTCAAGAGTATCTCGGCGAAAAGTACGCCAATATCCACGACATGGAAATTCGCCAGGAAGAAGGGGGCGAATTCATCTACGGCGCTCGCAATAACAACGCCGAAGGCATCAAGTTCGACGCTCACAGCGGCGAAATCGTCTTAAAGCTTCCGTATCCAGCGGAATCGGGCCTTAATCTCAAGAAGTTCAGCCCCACGGCAATTACGGTTGCCCCTAACGGCGATATTTTTCTCTCCGATGGTTACGCGAGCAATCACATCTTCAAGTTCGATAAGTCCGGCAAGTACTTGAAGCACTTTGGTACGGCGGGCAATGACCTAAAGCAGTTCAACACCGCTCACGGTATGACCCTCGACACTCGCTATGATCCACCGCGTTTGTTGATCTGCGATCGCAACCATCAACCCAAAGGACGCTTGCTGCATTACGATCTCGATGGCAATTTCATGGCAGAAGTTATCACCGGCCTGGGAATGCCGACCTCTGCCGCCGTGCAAGGCGATTTTGTTTCCGTTCCTGACTTGCATGGTCGCGTGGTGATTCTCGATAAGAACAATACCATCATGGCCGTCCTGGGCCACAATCCCGATCCCAGCAAAGGGGGCAATTTCAATGTGCCCCAGGATCAATGGAAAGAAGGCATTTTCAGCGGCACACACGGTTCTTACTGGGACAAAGATGGCAATCTCTACGTGCAAGATTGGAACGTCTCTGGCCGCTTGATGAAACTCGTGCGGGTGAAAATTGGCGGCTAATCGATGCCTGCGATCCCCTCCGAGATCAGCAAGCGCTCGGAGGGGTTTGCCACGTCTCGCTGCTACAAACGGAGGCGCGAGGAAGCGGACTGCCGATCACCTATGTGCAACGTGACCGGGACCGGAAATTTACGAAGTCGTCCGATGCGAAGTTGAAGAGCCTGCGAGTCAAGATGAAGCCTGGCGCGTTCCGCTCGCCAAACACAAACGCCTTCGTGGAACGATTCATTCAGTCTATTTAGCAAGTGTGCCTTCATCACCTCGTGAGTCTTGGCGAACAGCACATGGACTACGTCTGCCTAGAATACTTGGCCCACTACCACTTCAACTCGACGGACACTTTTTTGATTTGGCCATCGAATTTGAACGGACGCCGTTTGTAATAATCGCGGGAGACCGTTGAGCCAAGGTCAGTGCCCACGTCGAAACTTTCGCTGGCGGTGAACGCGGCTGGTACGGTCATTTTCGCTGTGGTTCGAGCGACTTCCTTGCCGTCCACAGCAAGCACGATGTCGGCTGGCGCGCCAGGTTTCGGGGTCTTCAGCGTAGTGCTCACGACAATGGTGTGCTTGCCGGAGGCGATCTTTTCCGCCGACTTCGCAATGGACCGGTCAATGATCATGAGATTGTATTCAAAAATCAGGTGGCCTTTGTCCATGTAGCAAGTCAGGCCGCCACCAGCGCCGCCCATCGCATAGAGCACGCCACTAGCATCCGCGCCGCATTCGAGATCGATGGTAACGGTGTTGTTGTGATTGCCCAGTGCGGGAGCAGTGAACTCGGGCATACGTGTGGTTGTCTCGTCGAAGATCCAGCTTGTATACGGCGATTTAATCCGGTCCTCGGGATGGATGCGCAGCCAGATGCCAGCCCCGATGGGGAAGACCTTGTTTTCCTCGGCCTGGGCGAGAAAGAGCTTCTTCATTTCCTCGACTTTCTCCGGATGCTCCTTGGCGAGGTCGTGCATCTGGGAGAAGTCCTTGGTCAGATCATAAAGCTCCCAGACGGCTTTCGAGGAATCCCATTTGTCGAGTCCGGGCTGGGCATTTAGCCAGGGGCTGGCCTCCAGCTTCGCGAGCAGCTGACCGACATGGCCGTCGTGTTCGGCCAGGGCATCGCCGTAAACATCCTCGCGACCGGCGCGCGACTTACCGCGGACGCCCTCTTTAAAATGAAAGAACACATGCAGGCGGGCGGAGCAGTGCCAGAGGAAAAACGGTTTCTTGTCCTTGGCCTTGCGGTCGAGGAAATCGAGTGACTTTGAAACGATCTCATCGTCAAAGGTTTCCATCCGCTTGGTGGTCAATGGTCCTTCATCCTTCGTTAAGCCGTCGGCCGTGCCCGAGATGACTCCGCGCGGATCGAACTTCTTGCGGAACTCGGGATCGGTCGGACGATCCGGGTCTTCCAGATCCTCATTGCCATTGAGGTGGTACAGGTTGCCGAAATACTCGTCGAAGCCGTGACGATGCGGAAGATGTTCTTCCAAGTCGCCGAGATGGTTCTTGCCGAACTGTGCGGTCGAATAGCCCTTCGTCTTGAGAATCTCAGCGAGCGTGATGTCTTCCTTTTGCAGCCCAGCAGGTGAACCGGGCGTGCCGACCGTCGTCAGTCCAGTTCGTACCGGAAGCTGGCCAGTCAGGAAAGCCGCCCGTCCGGCAGTGCAACTGGGTTGGGCGTAGAACGACGTGAAGCGAATGCCCTCCTTCCCGATGCGGTCGATATTGGGGGTCTTCACCCCCATGATGTCCCCGCCATAGGACGCGACGTTCATCCAGCCGACGTCATCCGCCATGATGACGAGGATGTTGGGCTTGGTTTGTGCTTGGCAGAAACACGGAGCGCACGTCGCCATCGCTAGCAGGATGAATGACAC
>JBGSHH010000888.1:0-4283 GCA_041752355.1 Pirellulaceae bacterium
ATCTTCACGCACGACGTGGTCGAGATTGGTGCGCCTGCCAAGAGCTTACTAACGCGCTGGTGCCGCGCCGACGATTGGAAGTTGATCGTGCCGACCAGTGGAGAAGTGGAGCTTTATAACTTGAAGGATGATCCGAGCGAAGCCAAGAACGTCGCGACAGCCAATCCCGAGACGGTCATGAAGCTGCGTACCCAACTCAACCAATGGTGGCAGCCGTAGCCTCTTCAAACTTGGATACCGATCGAAAACCTAGGCTGTTACGCGATGCGTGGGCACGGGGCGACCGGGACGAAAGCGTTGCATGCCGTGAATGTGGGAGGTGGCAGAGAACTCTTGCGCGACGCTGGCAACCACGTCGCGCACCACTTGCTCCAACTCTTCAGGCGATGTGGCGACGCGGGCGTTGACGATCAAATCGAGCGCCTTTGCCTTGGCGTGGGAGGCGAGCGACAACTCCACGCCGGCATCGCTACCGACGAGATTCGCAATGCCCGTCTCCTCGCCGATCTGCCCCAGCACCTTCAAATGAGCAGGCTCAGACGAATTAGCGACCAATGCTTCGCTCAAGCGTTGCACCAATCGTAGCAGTACGGCGTCCAGCGAAAGATCCTGGTCGGCAGTGAACTGCGTCTGACAATTCAGCCAGCCGAGTTCGGCTTCCCCTTCGGCATACACATCGTAGTCGACTTCCATCATCTGTTCGCGGCGCGTGCTGGCGTGACTCACGGCCGCGATGAGTTGGTCGAAGTTCTCGCCGTCGCGCGCGCTGATGGCGAGAACCTGTTTGCCAGGCCAGCGACGTTCCAGCAGCCGAATCAATTCCTCGCGCTCAGCGGCCGAGAGTTTATCGATCTTGTTAATGACGATTGTGTCGGCTTCCTCGATCTGTTTCAAAAAGATGTAGGCCGCTTTCGGCGAGAAGCCCAAGCCTGCTTCTCCGCGGAGGATTTTTTGGCCATGTTCGGGCTTGAGCAGGACCGCCAGCGGGGCCAACTCGTAGTGGTCGCCATGCAAGTTGCGGAGCGGCTCGATCACCGTCGCCACTAAATCCGTGCAACTGCCGACCGGTTCAGCGATAATGACATCAGGCACTTCCTGGCTTTGTAGCGCGTCGGCGGTCGTGATCAGATCGTTGAACTTGCAGCAGAAGCAAGCGCCCGGCACTTCACCAACGCGAAAACCCTGTGCCCGGAGTGAATGCGTATCGACTAAATCGTAGGCTTGATCGTTGGTCACCACCCCCACCTTCAAACCTTGATCGACATAATGCTGGGCGAGCCGCGCGATGGCTATGGTCTTGCCAGCGCCGAGAAAACCGCCGATCATCACAAACCGCATCCGCTTCATGTTTGCACCCGACTGAATTTTATCCCGAATTGACATTCAAACATCCGTCCGAGTGTAAACGCTCGGCGGCGGCGAAGCAACTAGATGTCCACTCTCCCTGCTCAACTCGCGATTCACGGCGGCCCGATGACGATTCCGCAAGGCCCGCCGGCGTGGCCACGCGCGGATAGGGATATTCTGGCGGCGCTCGAAGCGGCCTATCACAGCGGAGCCTGGGGCAAGTATCACGCGGGTCTCCTTGAACGACTGGAAGCACAACTGGCCAAGATGCAGGGCCTCGCGCACGCGATGACCTGTTGCACGGGCACTTTCGCGGTCGAACTAGCATTACGCGGACTGAAAGTAAGTGCCGGCGACGAAGTGATCTTGGCCGGCTACGATTTCAGCGGCAACTTCCGCGCGATTGAAGCGCTCGGCGCCAGGCCGGTGTTGGTCGATATCGAGCCGCGCACCTGGTGCCTGGATGCCGCGCAAATCGAAGCGGCAATTTCAGCACAAACCAAAGTCATCCTCGTTTCGCATTTGCATGGTGGCATGGCCGATATGTCAGCGATCTTGGATCTTGCCGCGCGACATCACCTGTTCGTTGTCGAAGACCTTTGTCAAACGCCAGGTACGCGTGGACGAGGGGATGTCGTGGTGCTGAGTTTTGGCGGCAGCAAGTTGCTGACAGCGGGACGCGGCGGCGCGATCCTCACCCAGCATGCCGATGTCGCGCAACGCGCGAAGATTTTTTGCGAACGTGGCAATGATGCGTTTGCGCTATCCGAGTTGCAAGCGGCCGTACTCTTACCGCAACTCGATAAGCTGGCGGCCAGCGATGCGATACGTCAAGCGAATGCGGACCGACTGCGAGAACGGACGCGTGAACTCGTTGGACTTACCGCCATCGCGTCGCCTGTGGAAAGAGGATTGGCCGGATACTATAAATTCGCCTGGTTGTACGATGCGGCAGCTGGCGGCGGGCGAGCGCGTGAAGCCTTTGTCGCGGCCATTCAAGCGGAAGGTGTGGCGATTGATGTCGGCTTTCGAGGCTTCGCGACGCGATCGGCAGCCCGCTGTCGCAAGCTCGGCGACTTGCCGCATAGTCGCCGCGCCGCCGAGCAAACGTTGCTGCTGCATCATCCTGTGCTGCTGGAATCGCCGGAGACGATAACACTTGTCGCGCAGGCGATACGCAAGGTTCTCGGGAGTTACCAGGCAAATTGAATCTGGCTGGCGGCGTCGAGTTCGCGGAAGCCTGCGCCACCAACGGCGGAGAACTTAATCTGCGGATGCTCGCGGACGGTGTAATCGGCGTCCCACTTGGAATTGAACAATACCGCCTTGCCGCCGTGACGATCGATCACCAGGCGCGCGGTGTAAGGAATGCGCATTTTGGCGATCTCTTCGTCAGCGCCTTGAATCCAACGCGCAACCTTAAACGGCAGCCATTCCACGCGCGTCTCGGTGTTGTATTCCGATTCCAGGCGAAACTTGACCACGTCGAATTGGAGTTCACCCACCGCCGCCAGGATCGGGTCGCGACGAACCGCTTCGGGGCTGTTGAAGTACTGAATGGCCCCTTCTTCGATGAGTTGCTCCAGCCCGCGCGTGAACTGCTTGCGGCGTGAGGTATCGATACAACGCAAGCTGGCGAAGTATTCCGGCGCGAACGTCGGCAACGGTTCGAAGTTGAAGAGTTTCCCTTCGCAAAGCGTGTCGCCCAAGCGAAACTCGCCAGGATTGACCAGGCCGATGATATCGCCGGGATAGGCTTCATCCATCGTTTCGCGATCTTGCGCGAACAACCGATGCGCTCGAGGCAGACGGAGCTTTTTACCCGAGCGCGGATGCGTCACTTCCATTTCGCGCACGAATTTGCCTGAGCAAACGCGCACAAAAGCGACACGGTCGCGATGGCGCGGATCGAGATTGGCTTGAATCTTGAACACGAAGCCGGAGAACTCGGCGCGATCGACATTGATCGGTCCTTGATCGCTCTCGCGCGAATGCGGCGGCGGACAGAGTCCGAGGAAGCCGCGCAGAAAATGTTCGATACCGAAGTTGTTCAGCGCGCTGCCAAAGAAGACCGGCGTGATCTTGCCTGCCAGGAAGAGTTCCTTGTCGAAACCATGACCGGCGGAAGACAATAGCTCCCATTCTTCTTGCGAAGGGATGCGGACGCGGGCTTCGATATCCGCTTCCGTGAGTTCGCTAATAGGTTTGGAGATGAAGTCCAAACGCTGTTCGCCATTGCCGCGTTGGTAAAGATGGGCGATATTATTGGGCCGCTCCACCACGCCGCGAAAATCGGGGCCGCTGCCGATGGGCCAATTGTAGGGAATCGGCTCGATGCCGAGCTTTTCTTCGATATTCGCCAGGATGCCCAGCGGCTCTTGACCGGGGCGATCCACCTTGTTGACGAACGTCAGCACCGGAATGTTGCGCATCGCGCAGACGCGAAACAGCTTCTCGGTTTGCGCTTCGACCCCTTTAGCTAGATCGATCACCATCACCGCGCAGTCGGCCGCCATCAGTGTGCGATAGGTATCCTCGCTGAAATCATGGTGACCGGGGGTATCGAGCAGGTTCACCCGATAGCCTTCGTAGTCGAAGCTGAGCACGGTCGACGTGACCGAAATGCCGCGTTGCTTCTCGAGTTCCATCCAGTCGCTGGTGGCGGCGCGCTGCGTCTTGCGACCGCGCACCGAACCGGCGACATCGACCTGCCCGCCGTACAGCAGCAGCTTCTCGGTGAGCGTCGTTTTGCCTGCGTCGGGGTGGGAAATGATGGCAAACGTGCGGCGGCGAGCGGCTTCGCGTTGCACGGTGGGATCGATGGGAGTGGCGTCCTGCGACATGAACTTTGAACGGGCAAGGGTTATCACAACGAAAACGGGAGGCAATTCGCCTCCCGTCGCTTTCGCTATGGAAAATGGGACGGATTGGAAAAT
>JBGSHH010000889.1:0-2364 GCA_041752355.1 Pirellulaceae bacterium
GATCTTTCAACACGCGCACGAACCACCACGTCCGCTGCTGGAAGTGGCGCCGCACGTGCCGAGTGAACTAGCAACCATTGTGCAACAGTTGCTCGCCAAAGATCCTAACGCGCGTCCCGACGATTGTCGCGCGCTACGGCAAATGCTCGAGCCGTGGCAGCATTCACAACTGCGCACGCGTCAATTCGCCAGCGAACTTTCTTCGATCTTGACCGCTCCGCCGGTACCGGAGTTTGATTTTCCACCCCCGGTGCATCCCGTACAGCGACTGATCGATGGTGCCGCAACCATCTTCCGCCGTCACACGCCGCAGTGGATTGACCAGCTACAATCGACCGAGCAACATGCCGCCGGCGCGGTCGCGTTGTATCAGCGTCGTCAACGTCGCCTGGCTCGGCTACAGCACGAAGGTCATCAAGTACTTGCGCTACTACAGCAACAAGCCAACGATCATCGTCAAGCGATCGCGGCGGCGAAAGCGGACGAATCTCGCTCGGTCGATGAGCAACAACTGGCGGCGCTGACGTTGCAAATCGACCCCTTGGCTGAGCAAGTCGCAGAGTTGGATTTGGAACTGGCGCGTGTGCAAGCCACACTTGCGCGCCTGATGAGCAGTCGCGATGGACTAGTCGCGCGATTGCAGCAGGTTCAACCGAGTCCCGCCAACGATTCCCGACGCAGCACTCTGTTCGCAGTCGTTGGGCTACTGGCGGTGAGTCTGCTGGTTGCGCTCCCAGCTGCGTATTGGTGGCGGAATGGCGGAAAAGAAGAGGTGGTCGAGCAGCCAGTCGATTCCAAGCAATCGGCTCCCGTTCCAGTGCCTCCACCTCCGTCGCCACCGCCAATCCCCATTGTTACGCCAGAGGAACACCTCGCGCAAGCGCACAACCATCTCATTCGACAAGCGTGGCCAGCGGCACGCGCCGCGTATGGAGCTTACCTGTTACAGCGGCCGGACGACGTGTACAAGCGGATCAATTTGGCCACGGTCTGCTTGATGCTCAACGACCGCGCCGAGTACGATCGCCACTGCCAGTTCTTGGCAAGCAGGCTCCAAGACAACGACGAGTACGTTCGGATGTGGTCAACGGTCTTGATTACACTAGCACCTCCCCCCACGAAAGGATATGCCAACGATCCACTCCCCATACTGCAAGATATCTTGGCGAAGAATGACAAGAACTATGAAGCAGACATATTTCTCACGGTGGTACTTTATCGCACTGGCAAATGGAACGAATGTATTGCGTCGGTCAATCGTTGGAACGGCGGCCCACCGGAAAACCTGATGGATGCCTTGCGCATCACCTATCGTGCCATGTCACTGTGGCAGTTGGGCAACAAAGAAACCGCCACAGCCCAATTGGCGGAACTCAAGGCAGCGGTCGAAGCGATGCGCCCCGTCGCTTACACGAGGGACTGGTATGCCGAACTTTCTATCGCGAGTCAACGCGAGCGTTGTGCCTTGGATCGCCTCCGCGCCATGATTGCCTATCGCGAAGCAGCTAGATTGATGGGTCGCGACGATGAGTTGAAGTTATCCCCCATCGTGAACGCTGATGGGACGCTGTACCTCGATCCACCCTTAGCGGCGACCGATCCCCAAGATGCCAAGGTTGCCAAGTTGGTCCGCGAACTCGGCGGGAAACTGAGGGTCGATATCAACGGAGTGCAGCAAGACGTACTAGCGACGGAGCCGCTGCCACCCATTCATCGACTGGTCGGCATTGATCTAAAGAATTGCAAATCGATCACTGTCGAACACACCACGGAGATCGGCAAACTGAAGTCGCTAGAAAGTGTGGACTTCCTGTTTACAGGCCTAAGTGATGAAGCGTTTGCCAAACTGTCGCAATTACGTACTCTCAAGTTTTTTTTGGGTTGTGGAGGTACCCAAGTGACGGGGAAAGCACTACAAGACTTCGTGGTCATGCCCAAGCTGACTACCATTGTGTTTGGCGGTCCCTTTGATCCCGAGCATGCGCCACTGCTTGCGCGCTTTCCCAATCTACGCAACCTCTATTTGGGTTGGACCCCCATGACCGACGAAGGCCTAGCCAAATTGCCGGAGTTACCACAAATCAGCCTAATCAATCTTGACCACACCAAGATCACCGGTTCCGGCCTTGGTGCTTTGTCGCGGTATCCTCAGTTGCGGTCGTTGCTATTAGGTGTCAATTCCATCGACGACCAAGGTCTCACCAAATTGCCAGTCATGCCTTGGCTGACGAAGCTAGATCTCCGAGAGACGCTCATCACGGACGCTTCGGTACCCCACCTTTCGAAATTCATAGGGCTTCAAGAACTTGATCTGACGAATTCGCTTCTCACCGCCGCAGGCGTCGCTCAACTTCAAGTCGCCCT
>JBGSHH010000890.1:0-6806 GCA_041752355.1 Pirellulaceae bacterium
CATCGCTAGCGCGAAGCGATCGTGCTGCACGAGCCACGCGCTGCCTGTCGCCACGTCGAAATGTTGCGCGACCCCGAAGCACTCGCGCGATGATGATCGTTGGGTATTCGCAATTCGCGCGCAGAAATGTCGCGGCGCGGCGACCGAATGGTTGTCGCTGGGCGCGGTGGTGGCGGGACTTGAATTTGCGTCTCCTCCGCCGGCACTGGTCGCCGGTGATGTGATTAATGTGTTGAACGAAGCCGCGCTCATGGTTGCCGAGCGCCCGGACGCTCCGCCACCCAAGGCGTAGCACTCTTAGCCGATTCTGTTCGGCAATTGCCCCCATGTCAGCCGCAGGCGTGCGCGTGCGGTAGGTGCTGCGCGCTGCCAGGCGCCCATCGGCGCAGGGACGCGCTTCTTACAGCGCGTGATTCAACTTCATTACACATACCCTAAAAGACCCCATGCATAGGCAACTTCCACGACGCGGTGGCTTCACACTGGTGGAGCTATTGGTCGTCATCGCGATTATCGGCGTGCTAGTCGCGCTGCTCCTGCCTGCCGTACAGGCGGCGCGCGAAGCAGCACGACGGACGCAATGTATTAACAACCTCAAACAACTCAGCCTGGCGACGCTCAACTTTGAGTCGGCCTGGTCGAAGTTCCCCAGTGTCGGCTTGAGCGACCAAAGCCAATGGGCGTTCTCGGCGCAGTCGCAACTCCTTCCCTACGCGGAGAACGACAACGTCCGCAACTTGATCGACTTCACGCAACCGCTGACCAATGGCTCCGGCGGTTCGCAGACCTTGAACATGGTGCAGCAACCAGCAGCGAGAACGTTCATCCCGTTCTTTCTCTGTCCGAGCGATACGTCCAAGAAGCTCTACGCATCCAATGGTGGGCAGTTTGCGCCGCTCAACTACATGGTGAACATGGGAGTTGGAAATCCGCTCTCTGACCTGCGCGTACCCAACGATGGCTTGTTCTGGTACGTTTCGGAAGTGCGCATGGGGGACATTCGCGACGGCACCTCCAATACGTTGTTGATGTCCGAAGCGCTGCTCGGCAACGACCAGCAAACGAGCACCGTCATCGATCCTCGCCGACAATACGCCAGCTTCGGCGGCTCCGGCAATCCCGCACTGACCGACAGCTACTGCGCTAGCGCTACGCGCTGGTCCGGCAATCGCGGGAGCGGTTGGATTTGGGGGCGCGAGTTCAACACCTGCTTCGATACCCGCCGCACTCCCAACGCCCCGATCACCGATTGCGGCGTCAACGGCACTGGCTGGTATAAAGCCAGCAGTCAGCACTCAGGTGGCGTGAACATCGCGCGCGTCGATGGCAGTGTGACTTTCATCGCCGACAACGTCGACCTGCTCACCTGGCGCGCCATGTCAACCCGCAAGGGCCAGGAGGTCCTTTCGCAGTAAACCTCCCGTGATCCTCGTCCTGACGGAGGTGCTTGCGACGCGCTCAGGCTGCGTCGCAAGCACTGCGGTGCGCTGGCGCTGCTGGCTGACGGCTTTGTTCGTGGCTATCATGTGGCTAACGAACTTGCCGATCAACCTCTTCCTCGGGCACGCACGATCATGCGACACACTTTCGTCGGGACTTTCTGTCTGACCATGGCGCTGCTCCTAGGCAGCTCGCAGGCCGCGATCGCAGCGGACGATATCCTGGTCGCTGATTTTGAAGGCGAAACCTATGGCGATTGGAAAGCGACCGGCGAAGCGTTTGGCCCAGGCCCGGCGCGCGGCACCTTGTCAGGGCAGATGCATGTCGCTGGTTTTCAAGGCAAAGGGCTGGTCAACACTTTCTTCCAAGGCGACGACAGCACCGGTCAACTCACTTCGCCCCCGGTGAAGATCGAGCGGAAGTTCATCAGCTTCCTGATCGGCGGCGGCATGAATCGCGAAAAGCTCGCCTTACGACTCGTGATCGATGGCCAGGTGGTCCGCTCCGCCACCGGTCCCAATGACAAACCAGGCGGGAGCGAAGCGCTCGCGCGCGACTCGTGGGACGTGTCGGACCTCATCGGAAGGACCGGCGTGTTGCAGATCGTCGATGCTGCCCAAGGTGGTTGGGGACATATCAATGTCGATCACATCACCCAGACCGATCGCAAGCCGCCTGGCATCCTCACGAATGCGAAGCGGGACTTTGTCATCGACAAGCGCTACTTGCTGCTGCCGATCAAGAATGGTCCCACGCGCAAAGTCACCACGTTCGTCGATGGCGAGGTGATCGTGCGCAACGATATCGGACTGGCCGACGACAAGCCTGATTGGTGGGCCTTCATCGATGTCAGCGCCTGGCAGGGAAAGACCGTTACGATTCAAGTCGACAAACTGGCGGAAGATTCGCACGCGTTAACCTCCATCGCGGCGAGCGACAACCTCCCCGGCGTGGACCCGCTCTATCGCGAACCGCTGCGGGGGCAGTTTCACTTCTCGTCGCAGCGCGGTTGGAATAACGATCCCAATGGCATGGTCTTCTTCAACGGCGAGTACCATCTGTTCTATCAGCACAATCCGTATGGTTGGTCGTGGGGAAATATGCACTGGGGTCACGCTGTCAGTCGCGACATGGTGCATTGGCGAGAACTTGGCGACAAGCTCGCGCCGGATGACATGGGGCCCATGTTTAGCGGGAGTGCGGTCGTCGATTGGCAGAACACCAGCGGGCTCGGCAAAGAAGGCCAACCACCCCTGGTGTTGATCTACACGGCCGCCGGCAATCCCACCGTGCAAGCGATCGCGTCGAGCCTGGATGGCCGCGCCTTCAGCAAGTTCAGCGATAACCCCGTCGTTAAGCAAATCACCGGCGGCAATCGCGATCCCAAAGTCATTTGGCACGAACCGACCAAACGCTGGGTGATGGTGCTGTATGTCGAACTCCAAGGCAAGCACACCATTCACTTTCTCACCTCCCCCAACTTGCGCGAATGGAAAACGGGCAGCATTATCGAAGGGGTCGCTGGCAGCAAATATCTTTTTGAATGCCCTGACTTTTTTGAACTGCCGATCGATGGCGATGCGAAGAACACGAAATGGGTACTAATGGGCGCGGATACGCAGTACGCGCTCGGTCGTTTCGACGGCACCACCTTCACGCCGGAGCAAACGCAACTGCCGGGACAGCGAGGGCGAGGCTTCTACGCGCCGCAAACCTTCAGCGACATGCCCCAGCAAGACGGTCGTCGGGTCCAAATCGGCTGGTTCCAAACGGAAACCAAAGGCATGCCATTCAATCAATCGATGACGATTCCGCTGGAACTTCGACTCACCGCCACCAGCGCCGGACCGCGCATTACCTACACGCCGGTGCAGGAACTCGAGTCGCTGCGCGCCAAGACCCACACGATCGAAGCCACTACGCTGACCGATTCCAGCACCAATCCGCTGGCGGAGGTCAGCGCCGAATTGGTCGAATTGCGCACCGAGTTTGAGCCTGGCGCGGAAAGCGAACTGGTGATCAACCTTCGCGGCGCGACAATCGTCTACGACGCACAGAAAGAAGAACTCTCGGTCAATGGTCATCGCGCGCCTGCGCCGCTGCGCAATGGCAAGCAACGCCTGACGATCTACTGCGACCGCACCGGCTTGGAAATTTTCGCCAGCGACGGACTCACCTACGTCCCCTTCCCTTGGCAACCGCAGGCCGACAACCGCTCGTTAAGCATGCAAACAAAGCGCGGCAAGGTGCAACTCAACTCGCTGCGCGTGTATGAGTTGAAGTCGGCGTGGTGAGGCTCTGGGGACTGCGCAAGGCTCGATTCGCGACTCGATTAGCAAAGGTTGTTATGGGCGTTCTCTCCCCAGCTACCCCGCTTTGCGGTAGGATAGTGAGGACGTGTCTGGTTTGCCTACTTGTCACTTGCCCACTGTGGACTCATGACTGATCGCCCGCAACTGCAATTGGTGGAAATTGACGGTGTCCGCTTGAAGCTGAGCCAGCCGCACGACGCGATCGGCGAGTGGATCGGCCAGCGCGAGATTTTGTATCAACTGCTGGCATGTTGGCTGGTGGTCGATGACAAGGATCTCCCGCTCACGCCGCGGCTGGTTGGGCAGCCAGGCATTGGCAAGACGGCGCTGGGGATGGCGGCGTCGCGAGAGCGGCAGCAACCGCTCTATATCTATCAGTGCACGGCCGACACGCGCCCCGAGGATTTGTTAGTGACGCCGGTGCTGGCCGAAAGTGGCAAGATCGCCTATCACGCCAGTCCAATGGTAACTGCGATGTTGACCGGGGGCGTCTGCATTCTCGACGAAGGCAACCGCATGAACGAGAAGTCGTGGGCGAGTCTTGCGCCGCTGTTCGATCATCGTCGTTATGTGGAATCGATCGTGGCGGGCATCACGATCAACGCCCATCGCGACTTCCGCTGCTGCGTGACGATGAATCAAGACGAATCGACGTATGAGATTCCCGACTACATTCTCAGCCGCTTGCAACCGACGCTACAACTTGGTTTTCCCAATCGGCACGACGAACTGTCGATCCTGCAATATCACTTGCCTTTCGCCGAGGCGGAGATGTTGGCGCTCACCGTCGATTTCCTGCAACAATCGCACGAACTGAAGCTGGATTTTTCGCCGCGCGATGGCATCAACCTGTTGCGGTTCGCCATCAAACGTCTGGCACAGAATCCTCGCCATCCGCTCAGCAAAGACGCCGCCTGGCGCGAGGCACTGGAACGTTGCCTCGGTCCCGAAGCGCTCGACCTGCAAAGCCTGGCCGAGCGCAAACGCCGCACGCTCGGAGGCGACGCCGTGCCACTGGGATTGGGCGACTTTTTCTTCGATCCGGATGATCCGTTGCACCCGGACCGGGATGAGGAGGAGGATGTATAATGGATAGTGAGATGGCAAAGCATCTGAGGAGCGGAAACATGTCCATTGAAACGCTGGAAATGCACGAGAATTCGGGCGCGGATGGAGTTGTTCGTTTGTCCATTCCAACCGGCCATCCAGACTGTCCTTACCGAATCATCGTTCTGCTGGAGCCAAAAAAAGCATTTGAGCCCAAAGACAGCAAGAAAAGTTGGCCGCCAGGTTTTCTGGAGCAAATCGTGGGAGGTTGGACAGGGAACTTCGTGGAGGAACCTGAAGGAAACTTTGAAGAGCGAGAATCCTTTTGAGTACTTATCTGCTCGACACGAATGCATGTGTTGTCTGGATGCGTGGCAAAGATCAGCGGCTCGTTAGTATGGCAAATTCGAAGCCCGGTGACCTCCTGATCTGTTCCGTAGTTGTCGGCGAATTGCTATTCGGCGCACTTCACAGTGGGGATGTTCCCAAGCATCTTAAATTGGTTTCGACGCTACTTCAGATCGTGCCAAGCCTGCCCTATGATGATGAAGACGCCAACATTTACGCGAATGTCCGGCATGCCTTGGCGTCAAAAGGAATGTTAATTGGTCCGCATGATCTTCAGATCGCTTCCATCGCACTACGCCATCAGCTGATCGTTGTTACGCATAATACGTCGGAGTTTAGTCGTGTGCCCGGACTCGTTGTCGAAGATTGGCAAAGCTAAACCATGCTCCCCTCCGCCCTTCATCTCAGCCCGAAAATTCTCATCTTGCCGGTCGTACACGGCAGTGGAGACTGCGCGCTAGCGGTGCGGCGGATGCTGTTGGAAAATCGCTTCGATTGCCTGGCGGTGCCACTGCCGCCGTCGTTTCAAAAGCCAGTCGAAACGGCGATCGAACTGCTGCCGACACCAAGTATCGTGACCCAGACCGCCGTCCCACGTTACGGCAATCAATGGTCGCCGGCAGCGGAGGCAGCAGACGAGGACAGTGATGACGAAGATGTCGACGAAGTAGATGACGACGACGAAGATGCGGAAGCAAGTTACGTGCCGATCGATCCTTGTCAAAGTGTGATCATGGCGCTGCGGATGGCGATGGGGGAGCACAAGACACGGGCGTTCATCGACTTGGAAACGAATCGCTTTCGCCCCACCACGCAAGCCTTGCCGGATGCTTATGCACTCAAGCGCGTCTCGCTCGAACGTTTTGCCGCCGCGATGCTGCCTGCCATTGGGCCGCTCCCGCCGGGACAACCAACCGAGCGCGTCGTCCACATGGCCTCGCGATTGCGTGAATTGGAAACGCGGCATGACTCGATCGTGTTCGTTTGTTCGGTGCTCGATTGGCCTTGGATTCGTCAGGCGTACACCGAGCAAATGCCCAGCACCGTGACCGATGAACTCGTCGATGAGCCGGAAAACTACGCCGTCGATCCCAAGACGCTCGTGTTCGTGCTGGGCGAGTTGCCGTTCATTACCGGCCTTTATGAACGCGCGCGGGCCGAACTTGACGATGACGAGAATTTGTCGATCGATGGCGTGAAGACGTTGCTCATGGCGGCGCGCACGGATTATCGCCGCGATTTCAAAGGGCGAGCGCGGAAGATCACGCCGCATTTGTTGCGACAATGCTTGAAGTACATTCGCAATCTGTCGTTGGTCGAGCGGCGGCTCACGCCCGATACCTACACCATCGTCACCGCCGCCAAACAATGCGCTGGCGATCAATACGCGTTGCACGTCGCCGAGAAACTGCGGGCCTATTTGCGCGACGACATCGACGACGCGCCACCGATCGTGTTGCCACTGCTCCCCTGGCCCGCCATGACGCTCGGCATCAATCGCGGACGCTTCCCCAGCGGCGATGTCGTCGAGATGACCAGCCGCTTGCCTGGGCCGCCGATGGAATGGCGTAGCTGCGAACTGCAACGCCGTCCCGACAAGAAGGAACTCGATCGCTGGCAGCAGCGTTGGAATCCGTACACCCATTGCAGTTGGCCGCC
>JBGSHH010000891.1:0-4771 GCA_041752355.1 Pirellulaceae bacterium
ACAGCAAAAAGCAAACCGCCATCACAACCATCAATTCCCAAGTGCCGATACCAAACATAGAACCGCTCCTTGACCAAAGGGTGGAAAGAATCCAGCCCGCAAGCAAGCGGCGAGAGCAGGCTAACCAGCCCAACGGGCAGCGCCTGAACCAACCTGTGCGGAGAAGCATCGCAGTGATGCTGTTTACCTAGCGAATCTTACCGAGGCCGTCGCCGGAAAGCAATTCTGTGTCCCTTACAATTCATCCACTTCCGCTCGCCGAACGTTGGGACTGCCAGCAGTGCGGGCAATGTTGTCGCGGCAGCATCATCCGCTTGAGCGCGGCGGAAGTGACGCAGATCGAATTGCAACAATGGGGTGAACGGCCGGAATATCGCGGCAAAAAGCTGATTGTCGGACGCGGCAGCGAAGCGCGACTCGCGCAACAACCCGACGGGAGTTGCGTCTTTCTCTCAAGCGCAGGGTTGTGTCGCATTCATCAAGAATTCGGCGCGGACGCCAAGCCGCTCACGTGTCAACTCTTCCCGCTGCAATTGGTTCCCCAGCAAAAGCAGGCAGTGCTGACGCTGCGCCGCGCTTGTCCCAGCGCCGCGGCGGATGAAGGCCGCGACATCACCCAGTGGCTGCCAGAGGTCAAACGTTTCGTTGCGCAAGGCGATTTGATCGCGGAACCTGTTACCGCGCCGCCCTTCAAACCAGGCGAGCCGCGCGATTGGCAGCGCACGCGCATCGTCCTGGAGGCGCTGCGGCGCATCACGCAAAACGAGCGCTTCCCGCCGATCCATCGACTCGTACAAGGCGTGGAGTTCTGCCGCTTGCTCGAGGCCGCGCAAACCACCGACTTCGCCAACGAGAAACTGGCCGAGTTGATGCGCGTGCTGGAGGAGAACCTGCCGGAGGAAGTCGCGCCCTACTTTGAAGATCGTCAGCTACCCTCAGGCGGCACAAAGATTCTGTTTCGGCAGATGGCTTTGGAAGTGGTGCGACTACATCCGCAAGCGGCCACACGCCGCAGCTGGAGCACGCGCCTTCAGATGCTGTGGTGGGCGCTGCGAATGGTGCGCGGGCGTGGCCTCTTGCCACAGGTGCATCCCAAGTTTCCGGCCGTGAGATTCGACGACTTGGAACTTCCGATCGGCAAACTCGATCCAACGATCTATCAGCCCCTCTTTCGCTACTTCGAGACCACCACGGCTTCCTATCAATACGCACTGGCAAACAAGAGCGGCTGGAGCGTGATTGAAAGCTATCGCGAACTGGCGTTGTTCTATCCGTTGGCGCTTTGGCTGCTGCGCTGGGCCAGTCACGGGCGCACAGCCACGCGCGACGACATGCTGGGCATCCTCACCGCCCTCGATCGCGCACAAGGCTACGAACCACTTACCGGTCGCAAGCAACGTTCGCGGATCAGCACGCTGGTGAAGCTGGATGGTTTGCCCAAGCTCATTGCCTGGTATGGAAGATAGTACCCATCATGCTCCGCATGCTGTCGCCAGACGCGTCATTGCATTGGAGTACTTTAAGGTCGGACGTGCAACCTAAATCGCCAAGGACGATCTTCGTCGGGAATCCGTTCCAAGCGAAAATCACGTTTCAGCACCCCCGAATGCTGCCAGCCTTCGGCATCACACGCAACGGGAACCAATCGATCGCCGCGCAGGTCTTGAATTTGAAACAACAGCGTTTCGCCACGTGCATCGACGAGCCAATACTCGCGCACGCCGGCGGCCGCATAGGCGAGCGGCAAACGTTGGTAGTCTTTGACTTCCGATGAATCACTGACGATTTCCACGATCAAATCGGGAGCCCCTTCGATCTCGACAAATCGCCCTGGTTGATGGCTTGTCTTGGGAACCAGCAGTACGCGCCCGTCGGCATAGGCGTCGAGTGAAATGAAAACGATATCAGGTTCCGTCGAGACGTTGCCATCAACCGACGAGACGCGCGAACGATCGCTGACCAAATCCCCGAGATTCTCGTCTTCAATAATCTGTGCTAGTTTGCCGGTGAGGTGCGTCTTCAGCGTGCCGTGGCAATAGAAATCTTCCGGCACCATGTCGACCTCGATTTGTCCTTGGACAAAATCAATCCGTCCGCGCTCAGGGAAATGCGACGATTGCGACCAATCACGAAACCAGCGCAGGCTGCCATCGCCTGGCGGAATCGACAATTGCCAATCGGGGAGCAGAACGGATGCCATCGGGAAAATCGTCTTTCGGAAGGGAGAAGTTGGCCTGCATTCCATTCTAGCGGACGAGTAAACACAAACCTAGTCTTCGTGCCGACATGCTGCCAGCCTAGAGATCAATAACTCCGCTGGCAGCGTGGATCCATGGAAGGTCAGCCAATAATCACAGGCGGGCGTTGGGAGGCATCGGGTTCGGCGCGGCGAATGAGTTCGCGCACCATCCAAGGAACGTTGCCTTCGCCGAAGAGTACAAACCGCAGATTCGCCGCCAGAGGGCTTTCGTCCGACCAACCAAAGTGAATCTCCGGCGGTTTACCGAGTTTGGATAGCTCCAAGGCGATCGTCGCCACAACATGCGCGATCGAAACGCAACGCGTGACGCGGATCACAAATCGCCCTTGCTCCTGACGGATTTCCATCAGTGGGCTCTGATAAAACTCGCTCGTATCACCGAGGATCGATTCCACAAACACGATCGGCACTTCGGGACCAAGCCGATGTGTGGCCCGGATTTGTTCCTCTTTGCTCTCCAACGTTTGTCGCCCGGGACGATGCGGCACCAGAACGGGAAACTCCAGGTGTTTGAGCGTTTCCCACAAGAATTGCGTTTCGTGGTTGTCGTATTCAAAGTGCAGGAAGCGCAGTTCGGTGCTGCGTAACGTGCGCGAGATCATCGACGACACCACCACCGCCGCGATAAAGCACGACGCGATCTTCAAGCCCTCTGGCTTTTCGTACATGATGTCGAGCGTGCTATAGACGAACACCACGGCGATGAGCACATACAACCAAGGCATGCGCCACCACCATCTTCCCTGCGACTTGCGATAGCGGTCGATGCTGGCGGCGGTGGCGGCGCTGGTAATCAGCACCATCACGCCGGTGGCATACGCGCCCCCTTGGGCTTGCACATTGGCTTGAAAAATCAGCGTCACGATCAGATTGATGATCGTGAACAGGATCGCCAACGGACGGATCGCACGGGCCCATTCGGGCGCCATGCCGTAGCTCGGTAAATAGCGTGGCACGAGATTCAGCAAACCCGACATCGCGCTCGCGCCAGCGAACCACAAAATCACCACCGAACTGAGATCGTACAGCGTGCCAAACGCGCTACCAAACAGCCGCGCGCCCGTCAGCGCCGTGAACCAGCCATCGATGGCAAAGCGCGCTTCGCCATGCGCCAGAAAGGCCATCGCCCGATCGCTGGCAGGCTGGCCGGGAGCGAGTTTCACCGGATCGATCACCATCGTTGTGACCAGCGAGGAACCAATCAGAAAGGTGGACATGATCAGGGCCGCGACCAGCAATAATTTGCGGGTGTTCCTGATGCGACCAAGCGGACGTCGCGGATCGTCGTCATCGTTTCCCTTGACCAGTGGCATCACGGCCACCCCGGTTTCAAAGCCGCTCAAACCAAGGGCCAGTTTAGGAAAGAGCAACACGCTTACGCCAAACAGCGTGAGCCAACCGGTGCCGCTGATCGGCGCCGCGTGCTCCATATGCCAATGGTCTTGGCCGAGCTGAATCGTCTTCCACCAGTTCGTGACCAGATCCAAGTGTGTTGCCAAATAGAAGACGCCGGAGCCGATCACGATCAAATTCAAGAACAAGTACACCGCCACAATCACGACCGCTAGTCCGATGACTTCCTTGAAGCCGCGCAAGAACATCGCCCCCAGCGCCACGAGCAAGACCATCGTGATCACAAGCTGACCACGATCGGCCTGAAGGAAGGCCGGCATCGATTGCCAGTACGGATTGTGGATCAAGTGCGCGGCGGCATCGGCGGCAGAAAGGGTCTTAGTGATGACGAAATCGGTCGCCGCGAATCCGAGCAACACCAATACGAGGAACTTCCCCGTCCAACCATGCACGAGCCGTTCGAGCATGGCGATGGAACCTTGTCCTCGAAACGATTCGTGCGCGACGTAGGAGTAAACCGGCAGCGCGCCAAAGAGTGTCACGAGCACCAGGATCACGGTCGCCAACGGAGCCAATAGCCCAGCGGCATCGAATGCGATCGACGGCTGATAGCCCAGCGTGCTGAAATAGTCGACGCCGGTCAGACACATGATCCATAGCCAAAAGCTTTGGTGATGGTCGTGATGAATTTCCGCGTGGGCCTCGGCAGCGTGCGCGGGCGTGGTTTCGTTCAATCCAAAGTCCTTGTAACCATTCCGCCGACTGCACGCGATTCGCGTAGCGGCATAAAGCCAGCCGTAGGGTTCGGCGGCAATGCGCCTAACTTAGCACGAAGTTGGACGCTGCGACGAGTGCCAGCGCAGCTTCGTCAGAAAGTGCTAACGATGTGTTCGTGCGCTGGAAGGGAATTCGTGTGCTCTGGGGGAATCTTTCTGCTTACACCGGTTACTAGCCTCGACTTCAGAACGCAAGTGATTATTATCAATACGGTTACGGCAATTGAAGTACACCGAGTCCGATTCGATTGGCAATTGCTTTGCGATCGAAAATCCCCTATCTGCAGTCGATTTAGAGACAGGGAATGGCGAGTTTCGGGAGTTTTCGCCCACCCCCAACTCGGGTATTTAAGGGGTGGCGGGGTGTTGCATCGCAGAATTC
>JBGSHH010000892.1:0-4741 GCA_041752355.1 Pirellulaceae bacterium
ATTCAACGGCGCAATCTCGATCAGCAAAAGGAACTATTCGGCGAGCAAGGTGTGTTTCCGCTCACCGAAGCAGCGCTAGTGGCTGGTGCATCGCAGGCGTGGCAAGCGCAATACGTCAAGCTCAAAGAAGCCGCCCAGGTCGCACAACACAACCTACCGCCTGCGCCGCCGGTCTGTCAGGCAGTGAAGGAAGAGCCGCTCGACAAGATCAAGGACTTAAAGGTTTATTTGCGGGGCGATCCCGCCAAGCAAGGCGAAGTCGCGCCGCGACGATTCCTGCGTATTCTCGCCGGCGATGATGCGCCCCTCTTTAAGCACGGAAGCGGTCGATTGGAACTAGCGGAAGCGATCGCCGATGCGAACAACCCGCTCACGGCGCGCGTGATCGTGAATCGCATCTGGCAGCAGCATTTCGGTCGCGGACTCGTCGCCACGGCATCGAACTTCGGCAAGCTCGGCACGCCGCCGACGCATCCGGAACTGCTCGACTACCTGGCCGATCGATTCGTGAAGCAGGGATGGTCGATCAAGAAACTGCACCGCGAAATCGTCCTGTCGGCAACCTACCAACTGGCTTCGCAGGCAACGCCCGAAAACATGGCGAAGGATCCCGAAAACCAATGGCTGTGGCACATGCCCCAGCGAAGATTGAGCGTGGAAGAGTTCCGTGATGCGCTGTTGGCGGTCACAGGCGAGCTCGATCCGGCGCAGGGGGGCGATAGCGGTGAACTGGACGATCCCAAGTTCATGCGCCGCACCATCTACGGCAAGGTGAGTCGGCACGATCTCGCCAGCGTATTGCGGTTGTTTGACTTTCCCAATCCGACACTTACGAGTGATCGCCGTAACGAGACAACTTTGCCACAGCAGATGCTCTATTTGCTCAACAGTCCGTTTGTGATTGATCGCGCACGCGCGCTGGCCGCGCGCGTCGCAGCCTCCGAAGCAACCGATGCCAAAGTACAGCAACTCTTCGAACTCGCCTTGCGGCGCCCCGCGACGGAGCTGGAATTGAAGGTCGCTACGGCGTACCTCGTCGCCAGTGATGGCGATGAAGACCAGAACCGACTGTCGCGTAGCGAGCGACTCGCCCAGTCCTTGCTCGTGAGCAACGAGTTTTATTTTATCGATTGAGTCAACGATGTTTCCACTCATTTCACGTCGCGATATGCTTTCCCGCCTGGGCACCGGCCTGGGTTCGCTGGGCTTGGCCTCGGTGCTGGGGGAGCAAAATAGGCTCGTCGCGGAAGATAAGATTGCCAATCCGCTGCCGCCTCGCGCGCCGCACTTTCAGCCCCGCGCGAAGCGGCTGATTCATTTGTTTATGAATGGTGGCGCGTCGCACGTCGACAGCTTTGACTACAAGCCAGCGCTGGAAAAATACAAGGGACAACGCCCGCCGGCGGCGAATCTTAGCACGGAGCGGCGCACGTTCAACCTGCTGCCGTCGCCGTTTCCGTTCACCAAGCACGGCGAAAGCGGACTGGAAATCAGCAGCCTCTTTCCGCATGTCGCCAAGCACGCGGACGAGCTGTGCGTGATCCGCTCGATGCACACCGACATTCCCAATCACGACCCTAGCTTGTTGATGATGACGTGCGGCTCGAACTTGCCGCTGCGCCCCTCGTTTGGCTCGTGGATTCTCTATGGACTGGGAACGGAATCGCGCAACTTACCAGGCTTCGTGGTGCTCTGTCCGGGACGTCCTGGCGTGGTTGGTCCGCAACTCTGGAGCAACAGCTTTCTCCCCGGCATCTATCAGGGTTGCCATGTCGTCAACAAAGACGTCAAGGCGAAAGAGGTCATCGCCCATTTGAACAATCCGTATCTCACCCAAGCCGCGCAGCGCGAGCAACTCGATTTAGTTCGCGCCCTTAATGAACAGCATCTGGCCGAGCACCAGAACTCCGCGCTCGAAACGCGCATCCAGTCGATGGAAATGGCCTTTCGCATGCAAACGGAAGCGCAGGAAGTGTTCGATCTCAACACCGAAACACAAACCACGCGCGATGCCTATGGCAAAGGGGACTTCAACGATGGTTGCCTGATGGCGCGGCGCTTGATTGAACACGGCGTGCGCGTTGTGCAACTGCACTACGGATCGAGCGAGAATTGGGATTCGCACGACGATATCAAGCATCAGGCGGAATGCGCGCGTCGCGTCGATCAGCCCATTGGCGCCTTGCTCGCGGACTTGAAGAGCCGCGGTCTCTTGGAAGATACGCTCGTCCTGTGGAGCGGCGAGTTCGGCCGCACGCCGGTCAATGAAGGGACCGGCACGGGGCGCGATCACAACCACTATGGATTCAGTGTCTGGATGGCAGGTGGCGGCGTGAAAGGAGGCTTTGCGTATGGCGCGACGGACGAATTTGGCTTCGCGGCGGTTGAAAACAAGATGCATGTGCACGATTTGCATGCCACCATGCTCCACCTGCTCGGCCTCGATCACGAGCAACTCACCTACCGCTACAGCGGTCGCGACTTCCGCCTCACCGACGTGCATGGCAAGGTTGCCAAGGCGATTATCGCCTGAGCGTGATTACTTTTGCGAGTGTCGTCGTTACGAGTGTCGTCGTTACGCAGGGCGATTCTGCTTACGCTTCTTGGCCGCTGCCGAGCGCATGACTATCCAGCCGCGACCGGTCGATGCAAAGGGCACGGGATTGTGAGCGATGGCTTTGGCCATGAGACACGCCACTTCCGGCTGAGCGAGTGTGGACGCGCGCTCTATCGGAATCGAGCGCGTCTGCTTGCCTGACCCGCGCAACAATTTCGCCGGGTCCGGCAATTCCTTACCGCGATTGAAGTACAACGCCACGCCGCTAGCGCTCGCACGGATCGCCAGCACGCCTTCGTATCCGTGCTCGGTCGGTGAATAGCTGATGACGAAGAAGTCTTTGTAGGGATATATCAACTCAAAGGCGGTGGGCAGCTGCTTTCGCAGCAATCGCCGCATGGTGCCGATGAGCCGTTGATGCGCAGCCGCGAAGTTGGTGATCAGCGCGCGCAGTTCAGCTTCTGCCAAACGTCGCGCCGCCGCGGACTGGGTGCTGTGCTGTGATGAGGTCATAGTTGGACGGTAGCGCCAAAGGCAAGGTTAAGGGCAAAACATAGTGAAAGATACAGAACGTACTGCAGGCACACGCTTAGCGCCAAGACACCCAGGTAAACGCACATGCCACGAATGAACGGGGGAGTCTCGGTTGGCTTGCCGAAAAGCGTCTGGCATACGATCCTCAGAACCTGATCGCAGCACGCGGCCCAGACGAAGCCGACGGCACCCCCAAGTGGGAATGCCGCGATTAGCCAGCCGCTATCACGACCGCGTGTTGCGATTACAGCAAACGGTATGACCCAAGATCCAGAAATCATGAAGGCGAAGTCAAGCAACGTGAAATAGCGAGGCTCAGCGTTTCCAGACGTGCGAGTGTCAGTGGTGTGGGGTGTCCCGGCCATTCGTTGTCGCGCCGATTGCTTTCGCAGAACTTACCGCCTTGCACAAATGTTGCTGCTAAACATTCTATTCATGGCTTACACGATTGTCACACTCGTTGATATCGCGCTCCACGACTGGACGACTTGGTCTGGCTCGGCGCGCCTGACCTACGGTCACGGCATTTTAACGGCGCTGATCGGGACGGATTGACTTGCGAAACGGCGCGCGCATGGTGCACAATACGAGGGTCGTTTCCTACGCTCGCAACGCGTAACACTCGGATTAAACATGCTGAAGCAAATACCTGGCGTTCTCTTGGTTGTACTCTGCCTGGCGTCGGCCGTCACTCATGCCGCCGAGGGCGCGGACGCGCAATGGGGACAGTGGCGCGGGCCGACTGGCAATGGCGTTTCACCGGACGGCAATCCGCCGACCAAGTGGAGCGAAGATCAGAATGTGCGTTGGAAAGTGGAAGTCCCAGGCGTCGGAAGTTCCACGCCCATCGTCTGGGGCGACCGCATCTTTCTGCTCACTGTGATCAAGACCGAGCGTGAAGCCGAAGACGCCGTTCCGGCCGCCGATCAACCACAGCGACCCTTTGGGATTCTCTTTCCGACTCACTACCATCAATTCGTCGTACTGTGTCTCGATCGCGTCACTGGCAAAACGCTATGGCAACAAGTGGCGGCGGAGTTGGTGCCGCATGAAGGGGTGCATCCCGATAACGATTATGCGTCGGCTTCGCCAGTTACCGATGGCGAGCGGCTCTATGTCTCTTTCGGGTCGTATGGCGTCTTTTGCTATGACCTCGATGGCAACCTGCAATGGAAGCGACAGATCGCGCAGCTCAAAACGCGCAATAGTTTTGGCGAAGGAAGTTCGCCAGCGCTGCATGGCGATACACTCGTCACAGTCTGGGATCAAGAAGGGCCATCGTTTATCGAAGCGCTGGACACCGCCACCGGCGAAACACGCTGGAAGAAAGATCGCGACGAAGTAACTTCATGGGCCACGCCACTGATCGTCGAGCGTGCCGGCCACACGCAAGTCATCGTCAACGCCACGACCCGCGTGCGCAGCTACGACCTCAAGACAGGCGAAGTTCTCTGGGAATGTGGCGGACAGGTGACGAACGTTTCGCCGTCGCCTGTGGCCAATGAGAAACTCGTCTTTTGCACGAGCGGTTATCGCGGTAACGCACTCTTCGCATTGCCTTTCGATCAACAAGGCGATCTTACTGACACCGACAAGATCGCGTGGAAGCACGACCGCGGCACGCCTTATGTACCCTCGCCGCTGTTGTAC
>JBGSHH010000893.1:0-5235 GCA_041752355.1 Pirellulaceae bacterium
GCTTGTTGTCTTCTCCTCCTCACCGCGCTCGCTCTCCGCTCGCATTTCCTATCTCGCGCGCATAGCCGACGCTTTTGGGTCCATCTCACGCGCGCAGAATGCTTCAGTCTCGCCAGCAGAGCCGATACTCACATCGGTATCCCGCAGTTCCCGACATACATTGCGGACTGTGGATTGTGCATGTCCTTTTGTACTGCCCCCAGACTTACATTGCGGACTCTGTATTATGCATGTCCTTTTTGTGTGTCTCGCCGAACGCCCGAACGCGCTGCAACAAATTCCCGAAGAGCTTAATATTTTGCCTAAATTCAATTTCCGGAAGATTGCCCTTACGCAGTCAGGCGGCGAACGAGGGCAAAACGTGGCGAAAGTTGGCGAGCGCCTGATTGAGGCGGCTTGCCAGAGCGCGCGACCTAACATCATCAAATTGAATGAGTTAGGCAGCGATCGGCCAGAGTTGGCCAAGCATGGCGAGAGAGGCGCTGGTGGGAGTCGAACCCACGATGGCGGATTTGCAAGCCGCTGGCTTAGTGGCTGATGCCTTGTTTTCCCACGTCGCGCCGCATCGATCCCGAAAGCGCGTGGCCACTAGCAGTGAAGATTTGCGGCCTGGGATGATGTTGTTGGCCGCATACTTGGCCCAATCTATCCAGGCCAGTCGAACGCGGTTCCGGTTGAGCGGCTTGCAAAGACGATGCACTCTGTAGCGAATTTGCGTCGCTCAATCAGGTGGGCTAAGATCGAGCCGTCCCGCACACCAGGAGCCACGACGATGGGTCAACATCTTTGCGCAAGTTGCAACACGCAGATCGCCTTTGCCGAGGCGCAGATCGGCAGCCGCTTGGCCTGCCCGCGCTGTGCCAGTGAGTTCGTCGCCGGCCAACCCGATGGCCCAGCGATCTCCTTTCGACCGACGGAACGCAGCGCGACGTCGCGCGTTCAAAGCAGTGGCGCGAAGGGCGCGTCGAGCACGCAGACGATGCTGTTGGCGGGCATTCTCGTTTGCAACGTGCTTTTAGTCGGCGCGGTGTTGGCCTGGGAAGTGCGCTTTCAAATGTTGCGCAGCAGGATCCAAGAGGCGACGCAAGAGTTCAATCAGAAGCTGAATCAGGCCAATAGGCCGTAGTGAGGTGAGGCGATCATGTTTTCCCGTCGTGCCTTCTTAGCTGCTTTTGCTACGCTGCCTTTAGCAGCCGCGCTCCCCGATAGCAGAGTCGTTCGCGATCTTGGTCGTGGCCCGTGGTGTGTGGAGGTCGTTCGTGGCGACGTCGTGTACGATCCTAGTCGCACAGGGTTGGATCGAACGAGATCAACGCGGCCTGACGATCGCGATCGTTCTTGATGCCGGTGGCGGAGCTCGGCCGGCGCGTGGGCAGCGGAGCCAGGTCGAAGAGTAGCAGCTGCGTCAGCTTAATGGGCCGCTTGCGCGTAGTAGCTTTTGATCGACCAGTCCGCCGCGCTGTGGAAGGCGCTCCACTGCAACCGCTCGCTGACGCTTTGCCAGTGCGTTTGGCCATCGTCATCGACCCTCACACGTTGTGCCGCCAGTGCGCAGGCGAAGAACACTCTGGCTTTCGCCAGGTGCAGCGCTCGTTCGCGTTGTGCGGCTTGGAGTGTCATGGTGATTTCAGCCAGGCCAAGGTTTCAGGAAGGATCAAGCGACCGACCTGGCCATAGAATCGATCGATCATCTGACGATCCAGGCCCTTCACGAGCTTGCCGAGGACCGTGCCATTGTGCAGCGTCACCAACACACGGCCGATGGGTTCGTTCGTCCGCTCGAAATCGATGCGCTGCACGACATGGCCTGGATCGTCTAGCGGACCGAGACCGTAGATCTTCTTGGCAAGTTCAGCAGCATCCATAGCGTCAGAACCCCCGACGCTCTGCGCTCATGCGCCGGACGCGCCAACCAACGAGCGAGAGCAAGGCTTCGAGACCACGCCACACACGCAGGCCATCCAGCAGTGGGTTGAGGACATTGGTCAGCGTGCAAAAGTTCGTGTCGTAGGGACGGCGATGATGCTTGGCATGTTGCTCAGGTGAGATCAGCAGCTTCATGTCTTGCAACAATCGCACGATCCACCAACGCGGACGCTTGTGCGACCAGGCGTGGACTTCGTTCCCCAGCGACGCCAGTGCGATCGTCAACGCGATTTGCCAACCCAGCCAGCCAGTCAGCCAAGCGATCGCGATGGCTCCCAGCGCGCTCAGAAAGACTTGGTAGTTGCGATAGATCACACTCCGCATCGTGAACTCGACGGGATGCTCGTGATGCCGGATGTTTGGTTCGATCACCGACGCGCCCAGCCAGGGCCACGATGGCAAACCATACGTGTCTTCAAACCAGTGCACGACACCGGTCAGAAAGTCCGCGATCAAGATGCAGGCGATGATTTGCATCGGTGTCTCAAGGGGCCGCTTCCGCGCCGATCGCCCCCGTGGATGACTCCGCCTTCGGATCGAGCGGACGCATCGCCACACCTTCGGACGTCTTGGCGACCACAAACCGCTGGCCATCAACCTCGATCACGTAAACGACCATGAAGCCAATCTGGCGATTGGCGATGTGGCGGATGGGGTTGGGCGGGGCGTTGTCCGCCGGGGCTTGCGCACAACCGCAAACCAGGATCGCGGCGGCAAGCATGGCAAGATAGATAACACTGCGCACCTGGAAACTCCTTTTCATTCGACGGTCACGGGTTCGACTTCCACCATGTGGCCTGCCTGGCGCTCCCAGGCTTCGCGTCGCTCGCGAATGCGACGCTTGATGAGTGCCAAGTGGCGGTCGCATTCGGCTTCGTCTACGGGGCTCGTAGCGCGTCGACCATCCAAGCGGCGGCGCAAATGCTCCGGTAGCGCGGGGGCGTCGACGAGGTAAGGGGCCGTGGTCATAGCCGTTCGACCTGCAGCGCTTCTTTGGTGGGTTGGGCGGCGATGAGTTTCTCCGCCGCCTTCAGGCCTTGCGTGCGGATGAATTCTTCCTTCCAAGGCACCGCGCCATTTTTCGTGATGATCGCCAGGCGAGCACCGCACGTTTCGGTCGACTTCGCGTCGCCACCATGCACGCGCGTGTAGGCGAGCAGCTTGTCTTCGATTTCATCCTGCTGCTTCTCAATGTCCTTGGCCTGACGATTGAATGCCTTGCGCTTCGCATCGAGCGCGAAATACGTGTCGATGTCCTTGGTGGTGATGCGCGGCGCGGCAGCTTTCTTGGCCATGATTCACAGCGGGCGATGGGTGAGGAAGGGGAAAGTGCCCGCCATCCTCTGGACAATTCATGCCTTTTAGAAGAATAGTTTTCCAGCAATCCTTCCAAAAGGCACGATTCGCGCCGACGCTACGAGAGACCTAGGCACAGAGCGGAGCCAGCGCATGGGAACGCGCCATAGCGGTAGAGGCCGGAACGCCTTGCGACTTCACCTGGTCGAGCAAGCGCTCGAACTGTTGAAGACACACACGATCGTCAACACGGCGCGCTTACTGCGCGTGAGCGTGCGATCGATCCAACGCATCGCGAAAGGAGAGCATGCCGCCCAACGTGACGGCCAGCCACTGGTGCGTTGCGGCTGTGGAGCGCTATTGACCGGAGCGGACTGCCTCGCGTGCCGACTGCGAAACTCAACCATCACTCCGGAGACTTAACCATGGGCACCGATCAACCGACCAAACTTCACCGCGCCGCGCTCGTCTCGCTGGGACTCACACGCTGAACGCCCTTGGCCCGCTGCGAACTTGTTTCTAGCGCGGTGAACATGGCGGCGACCTCTGACGCGTCGCCGCCTTCTTTTATGATCGACCTGGAGTCGCCCTTGTGATTGTGCTGCTACTGATGTTGCTGATCGCTGTTGCCGATGCGCCTCCCGCGCCCTTGCACGCGGAGGCCTGGCGTCCCCTGCAACATCGCCGCGATCGCGATCCAGCGCCACGCGATCCACACCAGGCAGAGCGGCCTGGCGTGCTGAAACGTATCGGCCAATTCTTCGTGCGCCTCGGCCAGGCCTCGCTCGGCTGGATCGAGCTGCCGCTCAAGTTGCAAAGCTTGTGCTGGGGCATGATCGGCCTGGGTGGCGCTTACTTTACCTGTCGTTTGCTGGGACTGGGGAGGGCCAAGTCGTGAAAGAGTTTGCCGCCATGTTTCTGCGCGCTTACGTCTTCACGGCCCCGCTCGTGCTGGCGCTAGTCTGGGTTGGTGTCTGGCTCGCGGCCGAAGCGGAGACCGACGTCGAAGCCCTCGCGCCCCGCTTGCATGCTGCCGCCGACGTTCCCGATGGCACCTATCTGGGCGTCGTGCTCAAACTTCCCTCCGACCTGCGCACGCGCAATTGGGGCGGCGGCTCCTGCGTGCATGCCTCGAATGTCAATCTCTTGAAACACCAAGGCCAGCTCGAGCTCGCCGACTGGTGGCGCCGAACCTATAGCGGCGGCGAGTTCGACGATCGCCTGGTTCGCCGTCTGGAAGCCGCGGGCGTGCGCTACGCCTATGCCCATGGTGGCAAAGATGCCAATGGCGACGGCCGCGACGATGGCGAGCAGTTCATCGAGTGGTGCGTGCGGACCAGGCGCGGTGCCGGCATCTTCTATAAGCCCAATCACTCCATCAACCTGGTCGGGCTCGATGCGCAGTACGCGTACCTGCTCGACAACAACTACACCGACTATCCGGAGCGCAATGGCCATTACGAGCGTGTGCCCCGGGCTGAATTCTTTCGCCGCTGGCATGGCTACGGCGGCTTTGCTTGGACCCTCGTTTATGACCCGGCTCCCCCGACTCCGTTTGTGGAATCCTCGCCATGAAATCCTGGCTCGCTCTCTTGATCTCGATAGCCTTGGTCGCGCCGTGCGACGCGGGTTTGTTCTGGCGACGCAACACTGGCGCGCACGTCGCGCCCAGCGTGAGCGTGTCGCCCGTCGCCAAGCCGCAGCGTCCGCGCGAAGAGCGCGTGATCGAGCTGCCGGAAGATGGTGCGCGCTGGAACCTGACGATCGCCGGTGAAACGCCGACGGTCCGTCAGTACTTTAGCGATGCGCCTCGACTGGCGAGCTTGCAACGCCAGGTGAAAGCACATGCCTTTGGGGCGGGACACTGGTGGGCCAAGCAACACCTGGCCAACGATGCCAAGCCAGTGATCTTGCTGCAAACCGAAAGCGGGCAGGTGATTTACAAGGCTAGCGGCAACAACCTGCCGCGCCACGCGGAGGAGCTCGCCGACGAAATCGAATCCGCCATTCAAG
>JBGSHH010000894.1:0-10279 GCA_041752355.1 Pirellulaceae bacterium
CCCAAGCCGGTGAGGCCACCGTCAAGCGTGTGCTCGATTACTTTGATGCCGGCATCGCTCTGGGCGGCGACGAAGCCTCGACGTGGCGGAACGCGAAGTTCGGTCTGTTGATTGCGCTCGACAAGCCGGACGAACTAGAGAAAGACTTACGGGCGTGGATTCGCGACGACGTGACGACGGCGCCATGGCGACAGGCGCTGGCGAAGCTGCTCGCCGAGCGAGGCAAAATCGCGGAAGCCATCGAACTCTTTGAAGCCGCCGAAAAGCAGGAGTTGCTATCGTCGAGCGACTACAGCGCTTTAAGCAACTGGTACCTAATCGTCGATCAGCGTGCCGCGCACGACAAGGCGAGGTTGGCGGTCTTCATGCAAATGCCAGAGCAGATACTGGCGAACATCGTTTACTCCGCCCGCAATCGCTGGCGGCTATCCGATCGGCGACTGCCGAGCGAACTAGACGAGAACACTCTCTTAGCATTCAAGGCCCTCTTCGCGAAAAGCGCGCAACCCGAGCAGTACCTCTGGCAATTGCACGAAGTCTATGTTGCTTGCCGCGATTTCCGATTGCTGCAGATTCTTCCGGATTCGGTATTAGGACGTTCACCGCAACAGATCTATGCGTTTCTCACGCAACTGCAATCGCGCGTGCTGAGCGAATTACGCAACGAAGCGACCGCGGATGAAATTGTCGCGAGAATCAAGGAACTGCGTCTGGGCGAACGGACGGTTACCGATCTGCGAGCGTTGGATCTGTTGGAGGCGATGGTGGAACGTCGCTCTTCTGAGGTGCTCAACCAGCCTGGACCGCATGTTGAAGCAGCGCTGGCGGCATTGCGGCGGGCATTCGATCGCAAGTGGGAACCAGGTGAACCTCGACAAATGGCCAGTCTGCTATACGAGCTCGGCACATTGCGTGATGATCGCCTAAGTGCTGAGCAGTTGCACGAACTGCGTACACTGCGCGACAAGGAGCCTTTGCGAAGCCGCGATCGACTTTGGATCACTCATCATCTCTCGCAAGCGATGTATTGGTACTACCACCAAAAAGATGATGCGTTGCAACTGATCGAGATCGAAGTTCGCGACTACCTACAGGCGAACAATGAAATCTGGCCGCAAGTGGATATCGAGGCATTGGATGGCTACGTGCGAATTCTTGAGAATATGGGCCGCTACGCCGCCGGCGAAAAGGTGCTGCAAGCCCGCCTCGCGCGACCGGAAGACGCCCAGCAGACGCAGTGGCTGCAAGATCGCCTGCTACAACTTTACAACCATGCGCTCGACAACCAAGGCGAAGTGTCGCTAGGCAGCGGCGAAGTGCTGTTCGCCAAATTGGTTGATCACACGCTTCGACTAATGGATGAGGCTGCCAATGAGAACCTTCGCTACAACCTGTTGAACCGCATCGTCAACACATTCGATATCGCGCACGCGCGCAAGATTGACGGCGTCACCGAACGCGTTCGCGACTTTGCCTTCAAGCGTGTGCCAGAATTGCTCGCCAAGCAGCAATCGCAGTATCGCAACACGGCGGTCGGGCCGCTTCATGTCGTGGCGACGGTTCTCGGCCCGCGTGAGGCGGTGCGTTATATGGTCGAGCGGATGGAGCAATTTCCCGTGCGTTTGGAAATCAGTTGGGATAACGCGTGGAGTGCGTTTGGCTATGAGCTAGGTCGCAAGCGGCAGGAAGCCGAAGAGCAGAAGCAACCTCTGGGCGATCTGGAGCCACGGTTGCTGAAGTTGGTACTGGCAGAACTACGGCGCGATCTCACCTACCGTGAGAGCCGCAATCAGTACCTTTATAACAATGACTACAGTTACTTCTGGAAGGCGAAAGCGGCTGACTTTGCCAAGCTGGCTAACGCCGTCTATAGCGAACACGCTGATTCTGGACGCAGTGCGGTCTATGTGTCGCACTATCTATGGCACGGGCTGGATATGCATCCCCGCGCGATTGAGATCCTCTTCGCGTCCCACAATCGGGGCGTGTTGGATATCCAAGGGCAAGTGCAATTGGTGACCTACTTGCATGAAGACCAGCGCTATGCCGAATCGATACCTTTGCTGGAAGAACAGATCAAGGTTCAGCCAGAGGATATTTCGCATCGTACGCGCTTGATGCTGGCGTATTTCAAGTCGCAGCGACCGGAGCAACTGCGTGAACTGCTTGCCAAAACCGAAGCGGACTTTCATCAGCAGGGGCGTTGGCAAGCGGGTACGATCGCGCACCTCGGGATTGGGTGCTTGCACTGCGAATTGTATGAACAAGCCTGTCGCTATCTGCAGGAGGGAATCTCGCTCCACCAACGGGAACATGGCGCGGACAGTCGTGGCGATGTGCAACTCTCCACCTGGTATCAACACCTGGCTAAAGCCTTCAGCGGCCAAGGCCAGACGAAGGAAGCGGTCGATGCCGCCAGCGCAGCGGTGGTTTGTTGGGGAGCGCATCAACGCGAGAGGACGGAAGTGATTAAGACTCTCAATCACGTGCTGGCGCAATCCAAGGATCTTAATCGATATGTCGAGCAACTGGACGCAACCGTTGCGGAGACCGGCCAGGATAGCCCTGTGCTCCGTAAGGCGATCGGGCAGGTCTATCAACAACGAGGCGAACACGCGCTCGCTGCGGTGCAGTTCGAACTGTCGATTGCGCTTTTCCCCATGGACAAGGAATGCTACCGGGCCTTGATCGCGTGCTACGAGGCGCTCAGTAAGCCCACGCAAGCGACGAACGCACTGTTGCAATGGATCAATTTCGACCGCCACGATTTGACACTGTACCAGCAACTAGCGAAGCGTTTCGAGAAAGACGAAGCGGAAGCGGAACGCGCGGCAACTTCGTTAATCGAAGCGGCCCCGAGCGAAACCGAGAATCAAGCCGCCTTTGCCGAACTGCGGCAGTCGCAAGATCGCTGGGAGGAAGCGCTCCCACATTGGCGACAAGTGGCGGAACTGCGCCGCTTGGAACCGACAGGCTTGATCAAACTGGCGACCGCGCAGGTGCATCTCAAACAATGGGAACCCGCCCGCCTGACGCTCGATAAGTTGCGGCGGACCGAGTGGCCCGAACGCTTCAATAGTGTGCAGCAGGAAATTCGGAATCTGGAGAACCAACTTCCCAAGCCGTAGGAATATTGAGGATGGGTAAGGTTGTAACTGCGACAGGCGAAACCCTGCGTCGGTCTTTGCGCTACAAGAGGCATGTCTCACCGTCGAAGACGCCTGCCGCCTCGCGCTTTGGACCACTAAATTCAGTAGCTTTTTCACTTGCACCTGTGATATACTCCGAGATGTCGCTCCCTCCCACCTTCCCGCCGCCTACGAATACTCCCTACCCTCATGCGCCAGTTGCGTTCCTTGGTGATGTTGTTGATAGGTTTGGCGGGAGGCATGTTGGCCTCTTTCGCCCAGGCCGATGAAGTTGCCGCGCCATTGGACTTTACCAATGACGTCTTGCCGGTCCTGACGAAGCACGCCTGCAATAGTGGCGGTTGTCACGGCAAGGGGATTGGCCAGAACGGTTTCAAGCTGTCGCTGTTTGGTTTCGATCCCGCCTTCGATTATGCCGCGTTGGTGCATGAAGGGCATGGTCGCCGTGTCTCGCCCGCCGCGCCGGATGACTCGCTCTTCTTGCTGAAGGCCTCCGGTGCCTTGGCGCATGGTGGCGGCGTTCGTTTCACTTCCGAGAGTTCGGCCTACAAGCTGCTTCGTCGTTGGGTGGAGCAAGGATTGCCGTGGGGCGCCGCGGACGCGCCGCGCGCGGTGAAACTCGATGTTCAACCGCGCGAATCGATTATGACGGGGGCCGGTGAGCAACCGCTTAAAGTTGTCGCCCATTACGGCGATGGCACGACGCGCGATGTCACGCCGCTGGCGCGCTATGATACCTTGCAGGCAGAAGTTGTCGGTGTCTCGTCGCTGGGTGTGCTGCAAGCGACCGGTCGCTTGGGCGAAGGGGATGTGATGATTCGCTACGACAATCTCGTGGCGTCCGCGCGGATCATGCTGCCGCTGGGGCAACCACTGGGTGATGACGCTTATGCCGGCTTCAAGCCCAAGAACTTCATCGACGAACTCGCGCTCGCCAAATGGCGAACCCTGCACATCGCTCCTAGTCCGCCTGCCAGCGACGCAGAATTCTTGCGTCGAGTTTATCTCCAGACCATGGGGATCCTGCCAACGCCGCAAGAGATCAAGGATTTCGTGGCCGACGCTGCTGCTGATAAACGCGACAAACTGATCGACGCGGTACTGGAGCGTCCCGAGTATGCCGATCTTTGGACGTTGCGGTGGGGGGAGATTCTCCGCAATCGGCTGGGCGATTCCAACTTCAAAGAGAATTCGCAAGCGTTCGCCCAATGGGTGCGGAAATCGCTCGTCGATAATAAACCGTACGACCAGTTTGTGCGTGAGATTTTGACGGCGATGGGGCAGCGAAGCGAGCATCCGCAGATCGATTGGTGGCGACAGGCAGTCAATCAGCAAGTCCGCGTCGAGGATTCCGCTCAGGCGTTCTTGGGGGTGAGAGTGTCGTGTGCGAATTGCCACAATCATCCTTTCGAGAACATCAGTCAAACCGACTATTGGCAATACGCCGCCTTCTTCGCCAAGGTCGATTCGCCGAGCTACGGCGAAGTCAAAGAAATCAAGATGAAAGACGACGGCCAGGTCAAGCATCCGCGCACCGACAAGGTGCTGTCGCCCAAAGCCTTTCACGGACCAGAGATCGAATACGTCAAAGGCGAGGATCCCCGCATCAAGTTGGTCGATTGGATGACCACGCCGGACAATCCCTACTTCGCCAAAGCACTGGTGAATCGCGTTTGGGGACACTATCTTGGCGCGGGGTTGGTCGATCCGGTCGATGATTTGCGAGCGACTAATCCGCCGAGTAACGCGGCGTTGCTCGACGCGCTCGCCCAGGACTTCGTCGCGCACAAGTTCGACATCAAGCATTTGCAACGCACGATACTCAAGTCGCAAATCTATGGTCTGAGTTCGCTGCCGACAGAGCAAAATCAGGCCGACACGCGCAACTTCGCGCGACACTATCCGCATCGTCTGTCGCCGCACGTGTTGTTGGACGCCATCAGTCAGGCGACGGGGACGAGCCTCAAGTTCGATGAGTATCCGGACATCAAGAAGGCGGTGCAGCTTCCCAACGAAAAGGCGCGCAGCGAGTTCTTGGATATGTTCGGTCGCTCGCAACGCGACACCCCTTGCGAATGCGAAACGAGCTTGGAGCCAAACATCGGGCAGGTGATGTACTTGCTGCATTCGGACGAGATACATCGCAAGCTCACGGACAAGCAGGGGCTCGTTGTCCAACTGGCGGGTGGCGATAAGCCTGCCGCAGAAATCGTGGACGAGCTGTTCCTTCACACGTTTTCGCGCCCACCCACCCCCGAAGAGTTGCAGGACGCCCGCAAGTTGATCGAGGAATCTGAGGATAAGAAGGCGACCGTGGAAGACTTGCTCTGGGTACTGCTCAACTCGAAAGAGTTTTTGTTTTGTCATTGATTGCCTGAGGCTCTCACATTTGCTTCGGCCGAGGTTTGTAAGGAAACGAGATATATGTTGCGCATTGATCGACGTGGTTTCTTGCAAGCGGGAGCGGTGTCGTTTGGAGGCGCGGCGCTCGCTAATTTGCTGGCGAGCGAAGCGCTGGCCGAGAGCAAAGCCGAGAAGCGCAGCGTCATTCTCCTGTGGATGCCGGGCGGACCTAGCCACTTGGAAACGTGGGACATGAAGCCGGACGCGCCGGTGGAGTATCGCGGCGAGTTCACGAGCATCCCCACGAATCTCCCAGGCTATCGCGTTTGCGAATTCATGCCCAAGCTGGCGCAAATGTGCGACAAGTTGGCGATTTTGCGCTCGGTCTACCACAACATGACCGAGCATTCGCAAGCGACGCATACCGCGCTCACGGGGTACGCACCGACCAAAGGGGATCCGGCGCAAGAGTCGCCATCGTGCGGCAGTATTATCGCCAAGGAACTCGGCTGGCGAGCCGGGCTGCCTGGCTATATCGCCGTACAGAACGCGATCGGTCACGGGCGCGCTGGTTATCTGGGCGTGGAACACGATCCCTTCGAGACACACGGCTATCCCACCAGCGACGAGTTTCGTGTGCAAAACCTGCGTGCTTCCAATGGTTTGAAGCCTGATCGCATTGATCGCCGCAAGGCGATGCTCGAGCGCTTCGACACCATCCGTCGCGACGCCGATGCCTCCGGCGCGATCGAAGCCATGGACACCTTCCGTCGTCAAGCGTTTGAACTGGCGACCAGCCCGCAGGTGCAAGACGCGTTTGCGCTCAACAAGGAAGATGCGAAGACGCGCGAACGCTACGACAAAAAGAGCGGGGCAGGGCAGGGGGCGCTGCTGGCGCGCCGGCTCGTCGAACGGGGCGCACGATTCGTCACGGTGAATATGAACTTCGTCGATCCTTGGGACTCGCACAAAGATAATTTCACCGCCCATCGTCGCAACGTCCCAGGCTATGACCACACCGTGTCGGCATGCATCGAAGACCTCGATCAACGCGGCCTGTTGGATACGACGCTGGTGATTGTGGCAGGTGAATTTGGTCGAACGCCCCGCATCAACAATAGCGCTGGGCGCGATCACTGGCCTAGTTGTTACAGCGTCGTGCTGGCGGGCGGTGGCGTGAAACGGGGCGTCATTCTGGGTAGCAGCGATGCCCTGGCGGAATTGCCCAAGGAGCGACCGATCAGCCATCAAGATGTGCTGGCGACGATGTATCATTTGGTCGGTGTCGATTTCACGAAGAGTTACAAGAACGAGGCTGATCGCCCAGTGCCGATACTAAATGTCGGTGAGCCGATTAAGGAAATCCTGTGATGCGGTGGCGCTGTGCTTGCTCGATTGTGATGGCGATGCTTCTCGCGCGGGTTGTTTCCGCCGCGCCGTTGCAGGTCGAAGTGCCGCAGCGCGATACGCCAGTCGATTTCCAGCGAGAATTGCTGCCGATTCTGCGGGCGAACTGTCTGGCTTGTCATAACAGCCAGAAAGCGGAAGCGAAACTGGTGTTGGAAACGCCCAAGGCGATTTTGCGCGGTAGCATCGAAGGGCCGGTCGTAGTAGAAGGAAAGAGCGACGAGAGCCGGCTCTGGTGGGTGGCGGCGCATCGCGAAGAGTCGTTCATGCCGCCGGCCGATAATCAGGTCAGCGCGAAGAACCTCACGGCGCAAGAGTTGGGATTGCTCAAACTGTGGATCGATCAAGGTGCAAAGGGAATCGTTAATGCGTCGCGCGATGTGCAGTGGCAAGCCGCAGCCAAAACCTTTCGGCCGATACTGGCCACGGCAGTCACGCCGGATGGTCAATATGCTGTGGGCAGCCGCGCCAACGAACTGAGCGTCTACCACATTCCCACTGGCAATTTGGTGTCGCAACTTGTCGATCCCGATTTGTCCTCCGGTGGCGCGCATCAAGATCTGGTGCGTGCGCTGGCCTTTGATCCCCAAGGCGAACGTTTGGCCTCGGGCGGCTATCGCGAAATCAAGTTTTGGCGACGGCCACAATTGTCGTCGCTGGCGAGTCTTGATCTTGATGCACTCGCGACCTGCCTGGCGTTCTCTTCCAAGGGCGCCATTGCGGTGCTGGGTGATGAAACTGGCAAGCTCAAAGTGATCGAGGTTGCGACGCGCAAAGAGACTCACTCGCTGGCCGCGCACACAGGTTCCATCACCGCGCTCGCCTGTTCGCCCGATGGCAATCTTGTCTATTCCGTGGGTGCGGATAAGACGCTCAAGATTTGGCGACTGGCCGATGGCAAGCAGGTTGGACAATCGCTCGAACTTGCCAATTCTGCCGTCTCGTTGGCAATCCTTGGCGATGGACAGTTGTTGGCTGCGGGTGGCGAGGACGGCGTGGTGCGAATCTGGGATACGAAAGGTTTGGCCAACGAAGGTGATCGCCAACCAACGCGGGAAATTCAAGCCCATGCTGACGCCGTAACATGCCTCATAGCCATCGACAAACCAAGCCAGTCGATCCTGACGGCCAGTAAAGAAGGGGTCGTGCGGCGTTGGCATGCGACCACCGGCGAAAAAGAACGGGAATACTCCTTGGGCGCGCCGATCATCGCGCTCGCTGTTCATCCGTCCGGCGAGCAACTCGTGGCAATTGGCAATGGTCGCGTGAGAGTCTGGGAACTGGCTGATGGCGCGCAAGCCTACGAAATCACCTCGGACCCGCAATTGGCTGCACGTGTCGTGGACTGCGAAGCGCAGCTGCTTTTCGCCAAGACCGCGGTGCAGCACGCGCAGCAAGATATCAAGTCGTATGAAGGAACCGAGCGGCGCGTCAAGACGACCGATGAAGAGGTCAAGAAGGCCGAAGAGGAATTCGCCAAAGCACAAAAGACCCGCGACGAAAAGAAGGAAGCGCTCGACAAAGTCAAAGACGACGAGAAGAAGCTCAAGGACGCGCAAAAGGCTTTCGACGATGCGGAGATCGCCGTGATGGTGGCGCAAACCGTCATCGATCGCGCTAAGGTGATTGCCCAGCGCGCCAAGCAAGCATTTGAGGACGCCAAGGTCGATCTGGCCGCGCGCGAAGCGCTCGTCAAGCAACGCGAAGAAGCCAAGTCGCAGGCCAGCACCGCGCAGAAATCCGCGCCGCCAGGCTTCAACGCCCTGGCGTATTCTAGCGATGGCGCGCGGCTGTACGTCGGTAGCGCGGATGGCTCGCTGCATGCCTTTGCTGCCGATTCTGGCCAGCCGTTGCAGTCCCTCGCCGGCGAGGGCAACGGCGCGAGAGCGTTGGCAAGCCAAGGCGAACTTCTGGGTGCATTGGTCGGTAAGCAAGTCAAGCTCATGCAAGCGCCTACGCTCTGGCGACTGGAACGCAAGATCACCGCCCAAACCAGCGGCGCGCCGATCGATCGCGTACTGTCGCTCGACTTCAGTCCCGATGGGCAAACGCTGGCGTCCGCCGGTGGCTTGCCTGGCAAGACGAGCGAACTCAAACTGTGGAACGTGACCGATGGCACGCTGGCGCGCGACATCATCACGAGCCACATCGATACGATCTTCGGTGTCAAGTTCTCGCCCGCCGGCGATCGCCTCGCAACCGCCAGTGCCGATCGCTTCGCGCGGATCTTTGAAGTCGCCTCTGGCAACGAATTGCAGGTGCTCGCCGGGCATACGGCCCATGTTACCGGCCTCAGCTGGCATGCGTCCGGCAAGCAGTTGGCGACTTGCGGCGCGGATCAGCATATCAAGCTCTGGGATACGGAGCACGGAACGCCGTTGCGGACGTTGAAGGGCACGACGTATCAAATCGGACCCTATCGCGGCGAAGTGTCCGCCTTGGCGTTTGTCGGCGGGACGGAGCTGTTTGTCGCTGCTTGTGGCGATGGCACGGTGCGTCTGCATCGCATCACCAGCGAGAATGACGTGCATACCTACAAAGGCTCGCAGGGCTATCAATACAGCGTTGCGGCGACGCCGGACGGGCGGGCGATCATCGCTGGCGGTGCCGATGGCACGCTGCGAATTTGGACCCTCATGGAACATGGCGTAAAACAGACGCTGACCCCCTGATTTGTGCATTTTGCCCCGCACCTAGCCAGGACCTATAATTGTCTGGCGCGTCGTATTGCTGGCGACGGATTGTAGCGATCGTGCCGAAACCGCCGATCGTTGCTTGCGAGATGGGGTCCATGCCAGCCTTGCCGACACCGCCGACCGCCGCTGAATTCGCCACTTGCGAAATCGCGCCTCCGCCGCTTCCTGGCAGCACGCCTGTCACGCCGTCGGTGCAAGCGCCCCTCCTCGCGCCGCCCCCTGTTGAAACTCCCGCCACTCGCACCTGGCGCGAGTACTTCCGCAGCGAGACGCTCCGGCGCGGCTATTCCGGATTTGGCCTGAGTCTGCTCGTGCATCTGGCGATCCTGATCGCCCTGTCGATTAGCTTCTTTGTCATTCAGCCGAAGCTGACACAGTTCTCGCTCATCATCAATCCGCCCACCGATACCGACGACGATCCACTGGCGATGGTCGAGTTGCCGCCCCCCACCGATCTGCTCCCCAGCGATTCGCTGTTGATGGCCGATAGCGCTCACGAACAAGCCAGCGATCCAGAAGTGCCGGCGATCGAGTCCGATGCGGTCGGCGTGGCGGAGCAAACCGGCGCGGCGTCGCAGCCAGCAGAGCATGTCAACTTGCATGTCGAGGAACTCCTGCATCGTCGCCCCGGCTCGGGTGGCGGCTTGCAAGGGCGGAGCGATGCGCTGCGTGCGAAGCTGGTGG
>JBGSHH010000895.1:0-6457 GCA_041752355.1 Pirellulaceae bacterium
GCCAGGCAGGACGCTGAGCGAATCGCCATCGGGATCGTTGTCGGTGCCACCGAAGTCGTTGTCCAACACGTTGTTGGTATACGTCTGGTTGCGCGGCGCGGTGAACGTGTCATTGACCGCGACAGGCGAACCATTTCGCAACAAGGCGATATCGTTGTTGGCCGAGACGCTGCCCGGCGCGTCATAGGTGTAGCTAAAGACAAAGAACTCGGTCGGATTGGCAGGATCGGTAAAGCGGAGCTGCGCCGGATAGCCTGCGAAGGTGCCTACCACGGCGTTGGCGTTGGCCGTGTTGTTAACGAGCACATAGCGACCGCCAGGAGCCTGGCTGCCGGTGATGTTCAAGTCGAGCGTTGCGCCGGACACGGTGGCGACCGAAGTTGCTCCGGTGAGCACGATTTGATCGTGGTTCGTAGCGCTGACGATATCGGCGACGAAGATCGCGCCAGCGGCCAGCGTGAGATTGCCGCCAATCGAGAGGTCGTCGGTGGCGTCGCTGGGCGTGCCCGGGTTGATCGTGCCGCCGCTGACGACATTCACATTACCGGCCATGCTGCCAGTGCCAGCGAGAGTGGCACCGGATTGCACATTCACCGTCCCGCCGGCCAACGAGCCATTTACAAGCAGCGTGCCCGCATTGATGGTGGTCGCGCCGCTATAGGTGTTGTTGCCGCTGAGCGTTTGAGCACCGGTCCCTTGCTTGACAACTTGACCATTGCCAGCGATCGTGCCACTGAAGGTGCTGTCGCCGTTGTCACCAATGGTGAAGGCTGGCACGCTGACGACTTCGTTGCTCACGCCGTACCAGTGGTACGAGCCGATACCTTGTTGCAGCGTGCTGACCGTCAAAGGAAAGGCCCCACCAATGCCGTCGGAGACCGCTGTGAAGCGATAGGCGAGGTAGTTCGGTGTGACGGACGCGTCGGGATTGAAAGATACCTGGTCGGACAGCGGTCCGGCACCGTCGGCATCGAAGGTGAAGAGTTGAGTACGATTATCCGGACCCCATTGACGATTGTAGAGCCGCACTTCGTAAGTCTGGCCAGCGGTCAGCCCAGACAGCGTCAGCGTGGCAGGGTTGCCGTTGTAGTAGAAGTCGCGATAGAGCTTCTCCAGGCCGTTGTCGTCGAGTTGCGTGGGCAACGTGCCGCCACTCCCTTCTCCAATGTTTAGCATCCCGCCTGGCGTGAGGTTCCAAGTCGCACCGCTTTGACCCGCAGCCGTGAAGGGCACGCTATTAACGACGGCGGCCGAGCCATCGGCGATGAAGTCCAACAAGTGGGTGTAGGTTTTGCCGGTGGAAATGCCCGAGTCGATATCGGTATTGAAGTAGATGGGGGCGAGGACGCCGCCGCTGGCATTGCGAACAACATTCCCGCTGCCGGAGAGAGCATTGACCGTCTCTTGGTACATGCCCAAGTCGAGCGTGCCGTTGACAATTAAATCGCCAGCGCTAGTGCCATGCGGAATGACTTCATCGCCACCCGTTCGCAGCGTTCCCGCCGCGACACTGGTATCGCCGGTGTAGTCTTGCGGCTTGATGAGTGTGACCGTGCCAGTCCCTTGCTTCACGAAATGGCCGGCACCATGCACCACGCCGTCATAAGTCGAGTTGCCGCCATCGCCCACAATTAAGCTCGGCAATGCGCCCTGGGCCACCACTTCATTGCTCAGGCCATAGAAATGATAGCTGCCAGCACCGGTGGGTTGGAACGAGACGTTCAACGTCGAGGTCGTGGCGGTATAGCGATAGGTGAGGTAGTTCGGCGTGGCGGGACCGTCCTGGTCAAAAACCACAAAGGTGGAATTTGGACCGGCACCGTCATTGTCGAACGTGGCGTACTGCACGCGTGGGCCACCCCAAACACGATTGTAAAGTCGCAGTTCGTAGGTCGTGCCGGGGGTCAGGCCCGTGAGTGTTAGCGCGTTGCCAGCGTAGTAGAAGTCGCTGAACAATTCACGCATCCCAGCGGGATCCAAGCCATCGCTACCGGAGAAAGTCGGCGCACCGGTGAGTGGGGAGGGCGCGTTGATCGACCATGTTGGACCGGTCGTGCCAGCGTCGGTGAAGGCCACGCCGTTCACAACAGCTGGCGAACCATTGCCTGCGAAGTCGAGCAGATGCGAGTAGGTCTTGCTCGTCGAAACGCCTGAAGCGGCGTCGGTGGCGAACGTGGTGACGCCCAGCACCGAGCCGGAGCGGGTCACGTCACCGCTGCCGGTGAGACTGTTGATCGTTTCGGTGTTGTCGCCCAGTTCGAGCACGCGACCTGAATTGATGACAACGCCGCCTGCATTGGCACCGTGCGGAATGACTTCGTTCGCGCCGGTGCGTAGGCGACCTTGCACGATCGTCGTCGGGCCTTGGTAGTCATTCGCCGGATTGGTGAGGGTCAGCGTGTTGTTTTCATCGGTGCGCGTGCCACCCTTGGTCAAGCCACCGGCGCCAGTGATCTGACCAGTGACGGTGATGTTGTTGACATTGTTGCCACCGATGTTGCTGGTGTTGTTGAGCGTGATCGTGCCGCTCAGCACGTATTCGCGGAAGCCAGCCCCGCCACCATCGCCATAGATGGCGTCTTTCTGCTCACCACTTTGCGAAGCGCCGATGCCATTGAGCACCCAGTCGTTGGTCACCGTGTTGGAGCCGGTGTTAAACCACAACATCGCATAGGTGCCCGCGTTGACATTCACGGTGCCGGTGCCAAAGCCGGCTGCGTTGTAAATGATGGCGCGACCTGCGGCGATCGTGGTGCCGCCTGAGTAGTTGCTCGCGGCACGTAGCGCGAGTTGCCCCGCGCCGCCTTTGGTCAAGCTGCCGCCGCCCGTGATCGCGCCAGTGAAATTGGCGATTCCCAGTCCCGTGCCATTATTGGCGATGTTGAGCGTGGTGTTGCCGGCGAGTGTGCCGCTGGCGAAGTTCATGGTGTAAGCGACATTCGCAGGCGTCCCCGCAGCGGTGGAGATGTTGTGCGTGCTGCCGGCGGCCAAACTGAGATTGTTGACCGTGAAGGTGGTATTGCTGGCATTGCCGCGCAACTGCGTATTTCCAACGATGCCCGGCGCCACGGCGATGTTGTTGTTGTACGTGGCGAACGCGGCGGGATTGGCGGTGGATTGGAAATTGAAGTTGCTGATCGTTTGCAGCGCATTTTGACCGCCTGTGCCGCCGGAGAAGCCAACGAAAGCATTACTTCCCAGCGAAGCAGCGAGATTGACGGGCAGCGTGGTGGTGTAGGTGTTCGCACCTTGGGCAATGGTCAGGGAGAGCGTTGTGCCGTCGTAAGCAACCGTGATATCCAGCGGCGTTCCATTGCCGACCATGGCATTGGTGTCCCATGGTAGCGCCACAGCACCATTGGTCAAAATATCGACACCACGTCCGCCATTTGCCCCACCGTAGATATTGATGGCGATCGCGGCACTAGGTGTGATTCCGGTATAACCCAATCCGCCACCTGCGGCGCCCAAAGCAGCCACACCGCGTGGATCGTTGTGCAACATGAACGCAAAACCATCCGCGCCCGCCGCAGCGGTGTTGGGATTGTTGTAGGTGAATGTGGCATTGAACGGGCCGGTTGGAACGCGTTCGTTGAAGAATGCGGAACGGCCTTGATTGCCAGCCGCGGTGGTCACCGTCAGCACATCACCGGCCGCAGTCGCGCCACCGTTAAAGGACCAACCGGTGCCGTTGTTTCCGAATCCAGTGACACTCGTCGTCGTGGGTGCTAGAACCAACGTGCCGCCGTTTTCCAGAATCGTGGCCGTGCCAAGCGAACCCGGTCCATTGGCGTACAGTGTTCCGGCGTTGATCTGCATCGTGCCGGAGATGGTGCTGGTAATGTTGGCAACCGTGAATGTGCCCGTACCGCTCTTAGCCAGCGTGCCCGCGCCGCTGAGCGGACCATAATAAGTTGTGCTGCTATTGTTTCCACCGACCGTCAGTGCCGCGCCCCCCGAGATCGCCAATCGACCCAAACCGGTGATGCTGCCGATGCTGCCACTGGCGTTGACGGTGATCTGATTGGCACCAACGATGTTTAAATTGGCCGCACCAGAGAACGCGCCGTTGAAAATATGGTTGCCACCGCCGGCATCGAGCGTGGAATTGGCGCTGACCGTGATCGGGCCGTTCCAGGTGTTCGTGCCGTTGTTTTCGGCGGCCAGCGTGCCACCATTGAGATTGACCGCCACGCCTGTGGTTTGGTTCGTCCAGCCGGACAGGATGCCGCCGGCATTCACGTTGATCGGTCCGCCCCAAGCACCGAAGCCGGTGTTCTCAAAGCGCACGCGACCAGCGTTGACGTTGAGCGAACCAAGCCCAATGACGCCTCCACGCACCGCGAAGACATCACCGCCGGTTTTCGTGAGGGCGAAGTTGCCACTGATACTATTGAAGGTATCGAGACGACCCACGGTGTTGATGTTCGAATTCGCCGTCAACGTAATGGCACCATTCCAAGAGCCTGAGCCGTTACTGCTTTGTAGTGTGCCTCCATTGAGATTGACCGAGCCTGCAATTGCGCGATTGCCCCACGTATCCAGCGTGGCGCCGCCGTTGACGGTGAAGGTGCCACCAAAGTTTTGCGACGACTCCATCCGGAGCATGCCGGAGTTGACGGTGACGCCGGAGAGGTTCTGCAGCGAGTTATCAGCGCGAAGATTGGTTTCACCGGTGCCCGCTATCGTCAAGCGGTTGCCGTTACCTTGGATCGTGCCGCCAAAGATGTTGAGCTTGGTGCCCGTCGTCCCAATGCGCGCGTCGGCGGATAGCGTTACATTGGCGACGGCCGATTCCGGAGGGGTGGCGGCAGTGGCGGTGTTGACGAGCGCGCCGATTTGTCCGGGGGCACCGGTGCCAGCGATAGTGAACGAACGGGTGTTTAAGTTCTGTGAATTGACATCGAACGTGCCGCCACTGTTGACGATGACATCGGTCGGCAACGAACCGGGGGTCGTCACTCGCATGATGCCGCCGCTATTGACGGTGGTATTGCCGCTATAGGTGTTCGAGCCACTGAGCGTGAACAAGCCGCCATTGGCGTTGACATTGATCGCGCCAAAACTCGTCAGATTCGAGGCAATGGTGTTGGTGCCAGCGGAGTTGGTCACGCTGCCTCCGCCATTGATGTTCAAGCCACCATTGGCCAACGTGTAGCCACCAGCGGTGAACGAGACGCTGCCAACTTCGAAGGTGCCATCCACATTGACGTTGCCTGGGTTCGTGCCTGTGAACTCGGCGGTTTCACCGACAGTGTTCGGGACGTCGTTATTGTCCCAGTTACCGGCTTCGCTCCAATTGCCGCCGATCGGTCCCACCCAGACCGCCATCAAGGCGCGGCCTTCAAGGGTTTCCAACTGTAGCGATTGACGGCGACGTTGATAAAGCGATTTGGCGGTGCGGCGCGAAGCGAAGGATTTAGACTTGGACCGTGGTGACGTGACAGGGGCGCGCATGAACAGAGGACTCCAGCAAGGAAGTGGTTATTTAGTGGTACAGTGAATGGCTAGTTCGAAGTCGTTCAGTAGAGGGAGAGGTGAACGGTGAAAGTTCGACGTCGAAGCGTTGGCTTTCGACGTCAGATTTTGGGCCGGCACCCGAGCGAATCGCTTACGATGCTTAACGCGAATGTGGGGGGGCGCAGTGCGACTTTCTTCCAACATTAAACTAATTAAAACTTGCCAAATAGCAAATGATCTGCATGAGAATTGTCGGAATTGCGCCGGTGATGCACGTCAGGCACCGCTGCAGAGGGGTTTTTGGCGGCGCGGAGATGGCTCGGGAGGCGAACTCCTGGTTCGTTCATCGCTATCGTTTGAAGCCCTATGGTTCTGCGACCGACGCGCTCGGCGACACGCAACGGGCGATGCATGAGGTCCGCGCACACGCCAAAGAGTGGAAAATCGATCCCGCCAAAATCGGCCACATTGGTTTCGCTGCGGGGGGCGAAAAGACCGCTCGACTGGCGCTCACCTTCGATGCCGGCGACCCTGACGCGGGTGACCCGTGCAATCGCATTCGTTCGCGCCCCGATTGGATAGTGCTCGTTCATCCTGGCTGGGTACCCGGCACTTTGAACATGGAGAAAGTGCCGAAGAATCTGCCGCCGACCTTCCTCGTTTGTGCTGGCACAGGCGACGTCGAGATGCAACTCTATGGCGAAGGCAAACACGCCGGCGCGAGCTCACCGCGACAAGGGATTCCCTTCGGCACCTGGCATCTGCGACGTGCAGAATGGGCGGACGAACTGAAGCTGTTTCCAGCTTCCAAGTAAATTGAGTTGCCTGTTGACGATGCGAGATTGCTCGTGCGCTTACGCGCCAGAAATCGCTTGCAATGATTTCGCATAGGCGTATATTGATGCGATATGAATCTTATCTTGTGAAAGCGGGTCGATGCGTCCTCTCATACTTGCCTCGGCGTGTCTGTTGTTGCTCGTTGGCGAGCGCGTAAGTA
>JBGSHH010000896.1:0-6141 GCA_041752355.1 Pirellulaceae bacterium
CCAGAGCGACAGATTTGTGCGCCGTCCGGCGGTGTCTTTGACTCCCATCGCCGCCGCTTTCATCAAGTCATCTGTCCGTGCCGCATGCGAGAGCAAGCGTGTTTCTTCAGCATCGAGAAACGATTTGACGAAGAGGTAGCCATCTTGCTGGAAGCTGTTGAGTTGCGAGGAAGTGAGTTGCATGGCTGGTCCTTACTGTGAGAGGCGAATCCCTTCGCCGATGGCGTAGCAGGTGAAAGGCTCGGACCATCGACCACCACGAAGCCAGCGAAAGTGTTGTTGCTGTTCTGGATGCATGGGCGACTCATTCGGCGAAAGGATTCGCCTCCCACATAGGACAGAAGCATCAGCGAAAGGATTTACCACTTGCGCAAGTCAGGGGGAATCGGCGAAAGGATTCGCCTCCCACAAGATACGAACCTATCCGCGTAGTTCCGCCGCTTGCATCAGCTTGTCAGTTTCACGATAGGCTTCTTGCACCCACTCCACAATCTTGTCCGGCTCGGGCGAGTATTCGAGTTCGATCGAGATCGCACCATTGATGCCGAGGGCTTTGATTTCACGCAAATAGGGGGCGAAATCAACGACACCACGACCGGGCGGCAAGTCGCCATGCTTGAGGCCATCACAATCGGAGATATGCACGTGGATCGCTTTATCGCGTAAACGTCGCACTTCCTCAGGTGGCACTTTTGCCAGGCAAAGATGCGAGATATCGATGTTGGCGCGGATCGCGGGATGATCGCATTCATCGATGAAGCGGACCATATTATCGACGTTATTAAGCAGCGAGAGGTGAAACGGTTCGAGCTCCAATGCGATTTGCACACCGAGATTTGCCGCGTAGTCGCCCAAACGGCGGCAGTTCTCGACGGCGGTTCGCCATTGCTCAGCAGGCGGGATGACTTCCTGATTCCAGATGTATTCGCCCAGCACCAGCAACAAGTTCTGCGCGCCGTATTCATACACCAAATCGAGATACTGCTTGCAGCGATCGAGATGAAAACGCTGCACACTGCCGTTGAAATCGATCAATCCCACCGCCACACAGGCGATGGAAATAATCGGCAAGTCGAGCGCGTCGCATTCGTCTTTAATCAGTCGCCGTTCGTGAACATCCAAGTCCAGCGGATCGGCAAAGATATCGATGGAGTCGAAGCCGAGTTCCTTCGTCTTACGCAGGCCGAACACGGTTGGTTGCTCCGCCTGGACCCAGGCCGAGTTGATAAGTCCTAGTTTCATTGCTGCTGCTGCTCCACTGGCAAGAAAGTTATGTGCTTTTCTGTCAATGTAACGATCGGCAAGGGCAAAGCAAACATGGGGTGTAGCCTGTGGCGAGGAACGAGCCGCACCTTGCCCGCAAATGAACGACCGTCTGGCGATCGGCACGCTCGTTGCGGGGAAGGACCTGGAGATCCATCCTACGAAGAAGCTAAGAAGCGTGCGGTTCGAGGTCTCACCACACTCTAGAATTCATCCGCTTCGATCAGGCCGTCGCGATTGGCGTCTAGTTCTTCAAACTGCGCGGCTTCACCGAGAAATTCGCGACGGGTGAGACTGCCATCGCCATTGGTATCCATATTGCGAAACCAATCGGGACCAACCGCCTCGCCGGGCTGATTGCGCACCTTTAGCGCTCGCAAGGTACCCTTGGTGAGATATTGATATGTTTCGTTGCCGCGCGCGATCGCCAGACGAATTTGCACCGGGGAATCCGCCGCCGAGAATACACCATCGCCATCCCGATCCGCGATTTGCAGTTGGCTAGTGGCCTCTTGTAACTCGCGCACGCCGAGTTGTTGATCCGCGTTGCGATCGAGTACGGAGAGCAAGTCGCTTCCTTCGCTGAGCGCGCCGACGGTAATGCGCTGCCACTGTGGAATCTCCGCTTCCTCCAGCGCCTTGGCGATCTCCGCAGGATAGACTTTGCCATCGGAGTTGGCATCCCAAGTGTCGAACTGCGAAACTAGCAGCACAAAGTTCGCGATCTCATTCTTCTCCAAATAGCCGTTCTTATTCTTATCACCAGAGGCCATGTAGAGTTCTACTTGTCCGGCGTAGTTGCCGGCGTTGGGCTTGGGATTGGGGGCCATGACATGCAGCAGCACGCCAGGGATGTCGATCTTGACCGCGCCGCGCGGATCGCGATCAATGCGCGCAAGTGATTTGACATCGTCGCTCATGGCCACAATTTTTACCGTGTCGCGTAGTTCTCGCCGCGTCCCGAGCGCTACATCAATTGCCAAGTGTGGCTTGATCGCAAGCAGGCCACGGAGTTCTTCCACGTTGATCTGACCATCTTGATCGGCATCGAGCATGGCATCGAAGCGCACGGCGCGCAATTGCCTGTCTTGCCCGTACTTCTCGACGAGCGAGTTATGTAGCGATTTCCAATCACTCCCCTCAACGATCGGCAGCAGTAGCGTATCCGCCGCCATCATGCGACCGCCAACGTTGAGCGATTCAGCGTAACTTTGCTCGGTGGCGAGTTCGGCTAGCGAAACGACCTCGTTATCGTCGGCATCGCGCGATCTTAATCGCATGGGGGCGGCTTGCATTTCCGCTTCGCTGATTTCGTTGTCCCCATCGGTATCGAGAATACTGAATAACTGGGAGCCATCGGCACGCGGTCCCAAAAAGGCCTGCCCTTGCACGACCAGCGCTGGCCCGCCGCTGAGTTGTGCCCAAATGCGGCGTGCTTCGGCCTTGCTGATGATGTCGTCGCCATCGGGGTCGTATTGCTGTTTGCGAATCGCCAACAGTTCCGGCGTCGCAGCTTCATTGATACCTCGTCCCAGTTGCCGCGCGTTGAGCGCTTCCATCCAAGAAAGCTGACCATCTTGGTTCGTATCGGCGGACTTCATTAGGGCGGCGACGTGCTCTTCGCTCAACGCTCGAAAGGGCTGGTCGTCGATCGAGAGTGTCAACTCCACCAGTAGCGGCGCGCGAGGCAAGAAGAGCAAGACGCGCTCGGATCGATTCACCGCCGCGTCGTCGCGAGGAATCACCCAACCTTGTTGTAGGTCTTGTTGCACGGCGAGATCTTGCCCCAAGGCAATGTCGCAGAAAAGCAGGCAGACGATAATGGTGGGTGTTTTGAACACGCGAATAGCAGTCAAATAGGTTTGGAGAATTTGTAGAGGCAATTAAAGCAACAAATCCTTGACCACCTGGCCTTCCGCGATCTTGATGGGGCGACCAATATCGGAAATGTTTTGCTTATCGGGGGCGATGCCGAGCGCTGCGCAAAGTGTTGCTAGTAGGTCGCCAACATCGACTGGGTTGCTGTCCACTTTCATGCCATCGTCGCTGGTTTTGCCGTAGGCTTGTCCCCCGCGAATGCCACCGCCAGCGAGGACCGTCGTCCAGGCGGCTGGGTAATGATCGCGGCCTCCCATCGTGTTGATGGTGGGCGTGCGACCGAACTCTCCCATCCACAAGATCGTTGTCGTTTCCAAGAGGCCTCTTTCCGCCAAATCGGACATCAGCGTACTCCAGGCGGCGTCGAGTTCCGTCGAGAGATCTTTCACTTGTTTGAAATTGTTTTGATGCGTATCCCAACCAAGTCCGCCGCCGTTGATGCCTCCCAGCGAGACTTCCACAAACGCCACATTGCGTTCGATTAATCGCCTCGCCATCAAACAGCCTTGTCCGAACCGCCCGCGACCATAGGCATCACGTGTCGCTTCGCTCTCTTGCGACAGATCAAACGCGCGAGCGACATCGCTGGACATCAACTTGACCGCTCTTTCATAGACGGTCTCGTGCGCGATGGAACTGGCGACCTTATGCTGCGAGAGAAAGCGACGTTCCAGTGTTCGCCACAGATCGAGTCGGCCTGATTGTTGCGACGCTTGCACGCCGTTGGGGAGCGCGAGATCATCCACACGCAGATCGGCATACGTCAGTGCGGCTGCGGGATCGGCGACAGGTTGGATGTTGTCTTGTGCAGCGACCGTCAGCGGCGCGAATTTGGGACCAAGAAACCCGGAGCCAAATGCTGCCGGACTAAAGGCCCGATACGGCGCGATGCTGAGATAGTGCGGCACCTCACTATCTTTGCCGCCTAACTCATGCGCCAGCGACGCGCCAATACTGGGATAACGGACCGGTCCCATCGGTTGATGGCCCGTATGCAAGAGATACGTGCCGCGACCGTGATCTCCTTCTTTCGTACTCATGCCGCGCACGATCGCCAGACGATCTGCCTGGGCCGCCAATTTGGGCAGATGCTCGCTAACGCGCAGTCCCGGCACTTTCGTCTCGATTGCCTTGAACTCGCCGCCGTTTGCATGTCCTGGCTTGGGATCAAACGTATCGAGTTGGCTAGGGCCCCCCGTCATCCACAGCACGATGCATTGTCGTCGGCGCTGTGGACTTTGACTCGCTTGTTCTGCCAAGGCTGGCAGAAATCCGGAGGCACTTAGCCCGAGGACGGATCCGCTAAAGGCCTGCAGAAATTGCCGACGCGAAGGATGAAGCATGGGAAGGGTTCCTTCGCGTTAGTGATTGAGGGTGAATTCGGCGGAGTTCAAAAGCGCCCACAACACATCGCTGAGCGCGCGTTGGCGTTCGGCAGCGGTGAGTCGACTTTCCAGATAAGAGACGAACTTCGCTTGTTCGTCTGGGGCGGGCGGACGCGAGAGTGTGGCCAAAAACAACGTTTCGACGCGCTGTTGATTGGAAAAGAACGGCGCGCTTACAGCCGCCAACATCGGGCTTTGGTCCAGGTCGATGGCCGCTGCCACTAACGGACCATTCATGAGCGTGAGCGCTTGTGGAATGCCTGCATGAAACTCCGTGGCATTGCCTGCCGGGGCGCGAAACTTTTCCAGAAAGGCAGCGCGCGTTTGGTCGAAATTCGGTTGTCCAGGATTGTTCATCGCAGGCATTGCATCGCGACGCAATGTGGCCAAGGCGAGACTGTCGTAGAGTTGCTCGGCAGAAAGCGTCTTGATCGCCATGCGAGCGTAGAGTTCCGGAGGGGAAGGCGTTTCGCCATCGCGCAACATGCTGGTGCGTTGATACGCATTCGTGTTTGCCAAAACGCGGAGCAGGTTGCGCAGATCGTAATTTGTGGTAACGAAGTAGTCGGCCAATTCGTCGAGCAATTCGGGATGGCTAGGTGGATTGTGTTCGCCGAGATCATCGACAGGATCGATCAACCCTCGCCCAAACATCAATGCCCAGCAACGATTGACCGCCGCTTTGGCAAAGTACGGATTCCGCTTGTCGGTGAGCCAAGCGGCTAGCTGCTCCCGACGCGTGGTGTTCGCCTGCGGCGTCGCCACACTTCCCAGCAGGAACTTCGGCGGCACGACTTGCTTGGTGATGGGGTTTTCCACGTCTCCGATGTCGACATCGGCCAACAGCGCCGCCTGCGCAGGCAGGGTACCAGGACGTTGCAGTTGCGCGAAGAAAGCCGCATAGCCCCAGAAGTCGCTTTGCTTCCAAATATCATGCGGATGATCGTGGCATTGTGCGCATTGAATCTGCACACCGAGAAACGCGCGACTAGTGGCGGCGGCTAATTCTTCCGGTTTGTTCTCGAGCGCGGTGTAAAACAGAGTCGCTCCTTGGCCAATTTGGCCTTTGGCAAGCACAATGTCACGCACGATCGCATCGTAGGATGCGTTGTCGACAAACTGACGCCGCAGCCACGCCTCGAATCCCTCGCTGCCACCGAAACGAACAACATCCGCATTCTCTGGGAGTAAAAAGCTTCGCCAGGTATTAGCCAGATGGGTGGCATGCGTCGGCTTGGCGAGGAGCTTGTCGATGAGTTGAGCGCGGCGGTCGGCTTCACTGCTGGCTAGGAAGTCGCGGACCTCGCTCACGCGCGGTATACGGCCGGTCAGGTCGATCGTGAGACGGCGGAGGAACTCGGCGTCGCTGGTTTGCTCGACGGGCGTGATCTTTTCGGCAGCCAGGCGCTCCAACAGCAATTCATCGACGCGACGCGTCATAGCGGATGGCTCGCGCGGGGCCTGCGCCCACAGTGGAACCTCCATCATGATGAGGCTAAACGTCAGCAAGCCATAACGAAAAAGCGCGTGCATCCCAGAACTCCGCGCGAGATGAGTGAAAATTTGCTGCCGGTCCATTGTAAGGGGAAACCCCGCCGCAACTCAAACCATTGAC
>JBGSHH010000897.1:0-2469 GCA_041752355.1 Pirellulaceae bacterium
CAGCCTCGACGGCTTACCAGCGGAGGCCGCCACGTCAGCTCTGGCGACCGAAGCAGGCATTGTGGCAACGAGCAACTCGCCTGTGCCATTGGCGCGTTTTGACAAGGACCTCGGCGATATTGAAGCCGTGCTCCGCTACGGATCGCAACCGGAAGAATCGCAAACCTACAACCTGGTCTTCAATTGGAACGATAAGCAAACGCTGCGTTTTGTCATGCAAGAGGCTAACAATCGTTGTCGGTTGTCCATTTTTCAAGGCGATGAGCGTTTACGCACCGAAGATTTTCCGCTGGATAGCGTGCGGGGTCGCGTGCTGCGCGTGACCATCCAAGGGGGCGCATATGAATTCGATGTGGGACAAAACAAGAAGGTGCGCTTCTATCCTTTGACGATGGCCGCGCGTCGCAATCTGACAATCTCCGCGAGTTGGCCCAAGCGCGTCCCGTTGATCTCATTGACGCTCAATCGCGCCGAATCGCCGCCTGTGTTGAGTTCGTTGCAAGCTGGCGACGACTTGTATTTAAAAGGAGATTGGGAAGGTGCCAGGGCCATGTACGACGCCTCGGCGACGAGCGCGGTCGCTAGCGGGAACCGTCTGGAAGCGATCTTCAAACGCGGACAGTGCAGCTTTCAATTAGAACTTTGGCAAGAGGCCGCGACCGACTTGGAACAGGTGGCCATCGGTGAGGAGAGTGTCTTTCAAGCGTCGGCTTTATGCCACTGCTGGTACGCGCTGCGTCAACTGAAAGACTTCGAACGAGCTGCCGCGATGCACGATCGTCTCGCTTCCTCCTTCTCACCCGCCACCATTAGTGAAACCCTCTCCGACGCGCAAATTCGCAAGTTGGTCAACACGATTAGCACGCAACACACGGGGCTGGGAAGTATGTTCCCATCGCAAGATCAAGTTACTGATTTGGAACGAACCGTGGCCATTCAGCGCGTGGTTGATCCCAGCTTTAGAACGATTCCCTACGAGAATCGCTTCACGCTGTTGCGAAGCTATCATGCCCTGGGGCAATACAAGGAAGCAATCCAGCTTGGTCGCGAGATAGCATCGGAGCATCGTGGCTTGCAACAAGCCGTGACCGAAACCGCCTGGCTTCTGCGACTGGGCGGCGAGGCGGAAGCGGCACTAAAACTGATTGAGGATGACCTTGTTCGGCGCGCAACCTACGATGAGGATCCAGGTGAAGTGCAACTCGAACGGGCGCGGGTGCTGTTCGCATTGGGGCGTCTGAAAGAGGCGGAACAAGTAATCGACGACTATGAAGCCACGCACGACGACAAAGTACGTTTTCGGTCGTTCGGCGCCGCGAAATTGATGAAAGGGGTCTTACGACGCTTAGATGGCGATGAAATCGGTGCGCAACAAGCTTGGAACGCCGGTCGCTGGACCCCGCAACGTGGTGAACTAAACACCGGCGTCGAGATCGTGTACGCGATAGCCATCGAGGCGGTCGCATCCGAGGGAAAAGAAACCAGTCTCGAAACGATTGTCGGTGCTTCGCTGAATCGGATGGCCGGCGGCGAACAGAACATGGCCAATGTGCTCGCTAACAATCGGCAAATCATTTGCAGCGCGATTCGACCGGCATTCGACTCGCAGCGAGGTCGCGAGGTGCTGGTCGATGTGGCCTTTTTACGCAAACCCTTTCGGACCTGGGTCATGCAACCGATGCAGGTGGTGTTTCATCAAGCTATCTTGCGAACGTGTCCCCAAGAGTATTCGGACGAGGACTATCCAGTCGCCGAAGCTTGCCTGTCGGCACTGATGGGGGATTTGTCTGGCAAGGATAGTGCGCAGATCGCCCTCGTCACCGGTAGCATCGCCGCGGCTTGGAAAGGGGTCGCCCCTGATGTGGCGTTGTTCATGGTAGGCAAGAAGTCGAGCCCCGCCTTGGCCTACATTCTCGCCGCTCGGTATCGCAGCCGGGGCTGGAAAGATGGCCAACGGATGTGGGACATCGCCGCCTCTGCCCCCGCCGATTCGCCGGTAAAGGTGCGGGTCGATAGTCGCGCGACCGCGCCGGCGAATCCCTAGCTATTCTTCGCTATTTCTTCATCGTTGGCGCTGGCGGCGAGGAACGAGTTGTCGTCGGCATGGCTGGTCGTGTTGTCGGCGCAGGTGTCGTGGCAGCGCGTGCCGGCGCGGTTCGTACGGGTGGCGTGGCAGGTAAGGATGCTCGCTGTGACGATGGCGCCGCGGGTGTTTTGATGGGCGCAGGCTTGGCGGTTGCTTGTTGGGGTGAAATCGTAGCGCGTTTGGTGGGCATGCGCGAAGGACGGCTTTTCGTGGCGGTGCTACCGCTTGGGCTCACTTGCTTCACTTCCGACAGCTTGCGATGTTCCACGCCCGGGATGAAGTACTGCTTAGCGCCGCCGCCCACGTCAACTCGCTTGTCGGACTTCGTCCAGAAATCGCGCGTCGCGATCGCGGTGGATTCTAAGCATGCCACGCGATCGTTC
>JBGSHH010000898.1:0-9937 GCA_041752355.1 Pirellulaceae bacterium
CTTGCCTGCCAGTTCATCCTTGGCGGCGAATTTGGCTCCACACTGACACGACACCGTTATCGGCATATAAGAACTTCCGGCTAAGCTGGCTGGTGAAATAAAGCTCACGGGCCGATCAACGACCCCGCCACTTCATTGTGACTGCCACAAGGCGGAGTCTCAACGGGTACTGGCACCAGCCGCGTGAAGATTCAGATTCTCGCGATATTTCAGCGAAATCTGGCCGATTCTCCTGAAAGCTCGTAACAGACTGGCGAGCCTTGCGCTATGCAAATAGACTATTTAACCGTGCGGATCAACGATCATTACCCAAGCGTGGTCGGTCGCAGACCCACCAAATTTCAACACGCGAGGACATCATGCCCATCCAAGCCTCCGTCGGACAAAGTGGACGCAATCAACCCACGGACGTGCAGACCGTTCAGCAACTTCTCAATCAGCAAAAAAATCCGGCTTATACCTATGGCGCGGTGACGGTCGATGGGAAAAGTGGCCCCCAGACGATCGCAGCGATCAAGAGTTTCCAACGGCAGGTCGTGAAACTGTCCTCGCCAGACGGTCGCGTCGACCCAGGCGGGAAGACGATCACCGCGCTGGAGCAAGCTTCCGGCATTCCGGGTGGTGCGCCGCTTTCCGACAGCAACCCGATGCCGCGCCCCGCCGCGTCGTCCGTTTGGTTTATCAAGTTCATTCACGACGATGTGCGTCCCACTTCCACCGGTCACACGATGTATGAATCGGATATTGTGGTCACCGGTCCGGATGTCATCGAAAGCTTTCACGGTTCGATCTATCCCAACAACATGGCCGTGAAAGGGCGAATCAAGGATGGGCTGTACGAGCTGCATATCGGCTTTCACAAGCGGGGTGTTGTGCCGACGATCGATGATTTGGTGATGAAGAACTCCGACGCCGGCAATCGGCCCGCGATCATTGTCAGCCGCGATGGTTCGGTGCCAGTCCTTAGCGACAATCCCAACAAGATCACATCGTCGGCGATTCACATTCACAACGGCTTCAACTCGGCGCGCGGGTCCGATGGATGCTTGACGGTGAAGCCTGCCGATTGGCCGCGCTTCATATCGCTGTTTCTCGATCGCTACCGCAATCTGGAGGATTGGTATCCCGGTGGCGATACGCCTTACTTGGGTTTGAAAATCGGCACGCTGCAAGTGCGGAAATGAGTGCAGGGTCTTATCCCGGCTTGGAATTTCGTTCGATCACAAGCAGTGTGACCTCGTGGCGCATTTGCGGGCGAAAGCCAGCACAATTGGGACAGCGACTAACGTGCCGCTCCAAGACCTCTGCGCGCTTTTCGTCTAGCTTGCCTGCGAGATAGTCAGGCAAGAGTTCGCGGACATCGGAGCAGGTCATGCCGAAGAACTGATACTCCTGCATTTGTCGCCGCAGTCGCCAGAAGAAGCCACCAAAACCGACGATCGCCAATACCGCGACCGCGCTGACCGTTTGCGCCGCCAGTCGCAACAACCGCCGCCGCTGCGCGCGATGCGACAATCCCGCCAGTGCTCCAGGCGGGCAGTCGTTCCAAGCGGTATCATCGTGAGGTTGGGACATGAGATTGGGAGTTTTCGGTTGTCAGTAGCATTGGTCATGCGGATTTCGTCATTCGTGCTTCACCCTGCGTAATTCCTCCGCGAGAGCCTTCCGTCCCGTGATCGTCAATTTCCCGCGACCCAGTCGCACGAGACCGGCGGCTTGCAGTTCACCGAGCGTCGTTGAAACCGATTCGCGCGTGCTGCCGATCAAGCCAGCCAGATCTTGATGCGAAAGCTTGATGCGGATTTCGATGTCACTATTTTGTTTTACTCCATAGGTTTCGGCCAGTTCCAGCAACAAGTGAATCAAACGTTCGCGATGGGCGTGAAATAGCAGGTGCTTCAGCCGACGTTCGATTCGTTGTCTGCGAAAACCGACCAATCGCGTGATACCCAGCGCTAGTTCGGCATGGCGATCAACGAGGCTTTGCAACACGTCACGCGGGATGAGCACGATCGTGGAAGCTTCCACGGCGATAGCTAATTCCTCGCGATCGGTGGTGCTAAACAAACACATCTCGCCAAATATCTCGCCCGGCTCGATGAACGCCAGAATGGTTTCTTTGCCATCAGGCGTGGGATGACAGATTTTCACTCGCCCCTGGGTGAGCGCTAGCACCGCGTCGGCTTGATCGGCCGGCAGGTACACCACCGCGCCGGCGGCAAAGCGACGACAGCGAGATTGGGATTCCAGCTGCGCAAGTTCCGCAGCGCTCAATCGTTCAAAGAGCTGGCAGCGCTTGAGAAACCAGTGCTTTTCCGCCATGGAGACGCCTTGCTGGGCAGCTGTCGGCGCGACCGATCGTGATCCCGCCACTGATCCCACGTTAAGCGGACCTTGGCGTCCTGTCTACTCCGAGCCGCCAGCAATTGTCTCCGCTTCCCAGGATATCTGGCAAAAACCCCACGCAACGTGAACTGGCTTACGTTGCGCAGCGAGAGTCGGGAATAGAGTAACGCCCTTCAGCGCCGATTCGCGTCCCTAGTCCCATCCGCTCCGAGAGGAACATTTCATGTGTCGACAGCTTTCTTTGCCGCGCGTGCATCATTTTTTGGCGTTATTGACAGGCATGATGGCATATTCCGCCAGCGCGCAGGCTGAAATCATCATTTCTCCCCCGGGAGCGGCGGGGGGGCAATGGACAGAGTAGCTCTCCATTTGCCAACGTGGGCGACACGAACGGAAATCGCTATCAACAGGTGTATTCGTCGAGCTTCTTCGCGCCGGTCGGACCGCAGCAAGAAATCACTAGCGTGGCCTTTCGCCCCAAGCAAGGTGCCTTTTTGACGTTCATCGGCAGCACGCTGAATATTTCCAATATTACGATTCAACTTTCGACCACACCGCGTAACGCCGACACCGATTTTCCCAACGGCTTGAATGCTGATCTGGCCTCGAACGTGGGCCCCGACGCGACGGTCGTCTATTCGGGGCCGCTGTCACTGAGCACAGACCGAGTCCTTGGTGACAACGATGTGGAAGACTTTGATTTCCTAATCAACTTTGCCACGCCGTTCCTCTATCGCCCTGAATTGGGCAACTTGCTCTTGGAGGTGATCATTCCACCGGGAGCGATTATTTCCTCCACCAACGCGGCGGGCGCACGGGCGAATAACTTCCCGCAACTCGACACTTTCACCGATGGCTTTCCAAGTCGGGATGGCACCGCATCGGCTAACGACGCCAACTTGCTCGACGGGCTGACCATCGGTTCAAACACAACGACCGGCGTGGTGACGCAATTTCAAACCACGGCCGTGCCGGAACCTGCTTCGCTGGTCTTATGGGGTTTGATCTCGGCCGCTGGTGGTGTTGCGGTCTGGCGGCGCCCGCGCCGCCGGGCCGCGACGTTGTGATGGGGGCGGGAGCACTGCTCCGCGCCACTCATTTCAGCTTGCATGGATGCTCTCTAAAAAGCCGTGATAAAAAATCGCAGATTTTTTCACCACGTTTTGCTATTGGCGGGGCTGGGTGTTGTTGTAGGTTGTTCTTGAAGAGCAACTTATCGTGCGTTAAGCAACACGAAAGTGGTTATTTGGTGGAGAAAAAAAGTTGGGAATTCGACGTAAGTCGCTCGCGCGCTGCTACGGAGAACGCCTTTTCGTGGGGCAGCGCCATTGAAGCTAAAGCGTTGGACGACAGGGCGTTACGGCCGGGCGAGGGGAGTGTGCGTTGCGGGCGAGCCAGGACACCGCTAAACTTACCGGTTTGTCGTGAACGGAACAAAGAGGGCTAGGGGCCGCGAGAGGTCGTCCGGCATCTCGATACGCTCTGCTTCCCCACGGTTCTCCGCCCCCTCGCCATCGACCCGCAGAAAGAGATTTCGAGCTACCGCATGCCCGCTTCCAACAACAATATCGAACAACTGGCGATCAACACCATCCGCACGCTATCGATGGACGGCGTGCAAAAAGCCAACAGCGGCCACCCTGGCACGCCGATGGCTTTGGCCCCCGTCGCCTATACGTTGTGGAATCAGACGCTGCGTTACGATCCGGCGCAGCCACAATGGCCCGCCCGCGATCGCTTCGTGTTGTCGTGCGGACATGCCTCGATGTTGCTTTACTCGCTGCTACACTTGGCCGGTGTGAAGCGTCCCGATGGCAGTCCGAGCATCTCGCTCGACAACTTGCAGAACTTCCGCCAACTCGGCAGCCCTTGCGCCGGACATCCCGAGTACGGCGATGCTCCCGGCATCGAGACGACAACCGGTCCGCTCGGCCAAGGCCTGGGCAACAGCGTCGGCATGGCGATCGCCGCCAAGTGGTTCGCCGCGCGCTATAACAAACCAGGCTTTGATCTGTTTGGCTACAACGTCTTCGCGCTCTGTGGCGACGGCGACATGATGGAAGGGGTCGCGTGCGAAGCCGCTTCGACCGCTGGCCATCTCCAGCTCGATAACCTCTGCTGGATCTATGACGACAACCACATTACCATCGAAGGCGAAACCGATCTGGCCTTCAGCGAGAATGTTGGCTTGCGGTTTGAAGGTCTCGGTTGGCACGTGATCAAAGTCGCCGACGCCAACGATACCGCCGCCATCGCCAAGGCGCTCACCGAGTTCGCTTCGATCAAAGATAAGCCAACACTGATCATCGTCCGCAGCATCATCGGCTATGGCGCGCCGAACAAGCAAAACACGCACGGCGCTCACGGCGCGCCGCTGGGTGACGAAGAGATCAAGCTCGCCAAGAAGTTCTATGGCTGGCCCGAAGATGCCAAATTCCTGGTTCCAGAAGAAGTGCTGAAAAACTTCGCCGACGGCATCGGAGCTCGCGGTGCGAAAGCGGCCAGTGATTGGCAAGCGAAGTTCGGCCAGTACAGAGCCAAGTTCGCCCAGGAAGCGGCCGACCTGGAAACGATCTGGGCCGACAAATTGCCTGCAGGTTGGGAAGCAGGTATTCCACTCTTTCCGGCTGACGCCAAAGGTCTGGCGACGCGTGTTAGCTCGGGTAAAGTGCTGAACGCGCTGGCCCCCAAGTTCCCGTGGCTCATCGGTGGTTCGGCCGACTTGGCGCCTTCGACGATGACCAATCTCGATGGCTCGGAGATGGGCAGCTTCAGCAGCCACAATTACGCCGGTCGTAACTTCCATTTTGGGATTCGCGAACACTCGATGGGTTCGATCTGCAATGGGATGTCGCTGAGCGGCGTACGTCCTTATGGCGCGACATTCTTCTGCTTCACCGACTACATGCGGCCCGCGATGCGTTTGAGCTCCGTCATGCATCAGCCGGTGCTGTATGTGTTGACGCACGATTCGATCGGCCTGGGCGAGGATGGTCCGACGCATCAACCAGTCGAGCATTTGGCCGCTATGCGGGCGATCCCACGGATGATCGTGCTGCGTCCTGGCGATGCCAATGAAGTCGCGGAAGCGTATCGTGCGCTGCTCAAGATTCAAAATCGCCCCGTGTCGCTCGTGCTGTCGCGACAGAACGTGCCGACACTCGATCGCGCCAAGTACGCTCCGGCGGCAGGCACGGCCAAGGGTGCTTATGTACTCGCCGACGCGCCGAGCGGCAAGCCGGAAGTGATCATCATCGGCACTGGTACCGAACTCGAGATTGCCCTCAAAGGCTATGAGCAGTTGATCGCCGATGGCGTGCCTGCGCGGTTGGTGTCGATGCCGAGTTGGGAACTGTTTGAAGAGCAAGATCAAGCGTATCGCGATAGCGTGCTGCCGCCGAGCGTGACCGCGCGCGTCGCCGTGGAGGCAGGCATCAAGCAAGGCTGGGAGCGCTATCTCGGCACGCAAGGTCGCTTCGTCGGCATGAGCAGTTTCGGCGCTTCGGCTCCTGCACCCAAGCTCTATGCCCACTTCCAGATCACGCCCGAGCATGTCGTTTCGGAAGCGAAAGCAGCGCTGGGTAAGAAGTAGCTAACGCGTTTCGCGTTAGGGCTGTGGACGCAGCGCTGCGCCCGTTCGCAGGCAGGCGCGCCTGGCCTGCTGGACTTGCTGTATCACGCGCTCGATGCGAGCGTAGAGCTTGGTCGTGGCATTTACGCCAAACCGCCTAGGAATTGCGGCTTCGCGCGGAATTTCGCGTCCTGGACGTCGCATCGGCTCGGAAGGAGCATTTTGTACCTGAGCGGGATGATTTCTGGTGCGCGACGTTTTGTCGCCGTTTGGCTCACGGAATTGCGCAAAACGTCGCTACATGAACGAAAATCCATTCTTCCCACCCCTTGAACTCGACCCCCAAACACGGTTAATTTCGAGGGATTTTACACGCCACGCCCCTATGGGCTGAGTTACCCGCCCTTCACACTGCTTAACGGAAGAGTTTTAACAGCCGTGCCTAAGCGTACCGACATCCAGAAGATTTTGCTCATCGGCTCCGGACCCATCGTCATTGGTCAGGCGTGCGAATTCGATTACTCCGGCACGCAAGCCTGCAAGGCGTTGCGCGAGGAGGGTTATGAGGTGGTGCTGGTCAACAGCAACCCGGCCACGATCATGACCGATCCCAACATGGCCGACCGCACGTATATCGAGCCGCTCACTTGGCAAGTGGTCGAGAAGGTCATCGCCAAGGAGCGCCCCGACGCGATCCTTCCGACCCTTGGCGGCCAGACCGGCCTCAATCTCGCGATGGATCTGCATCGCCAAGGTGTCTTGGCGAAGTACAATTGCGAGATGATCGGCGCGCGACCGGATGTGATCGACAAAGGGGAGGATCGCGAAAAGTTCAAGCAAGCCATGGAGAAGATCGGCCTGTCGGTTTGCCGAGGAAAGATCGTGCATAGCATCGAGGAAGCGAGACAAGTCCTCGCCGATATCGGCTTGCCTGCGGTCATTCGTCCCAGCTTTACAATGGGCGGTAGCGGCTCAGGCATCGTGTACAACCGCGAGGATTTCGACAGTTTCGTGCGCAACGGCCTGGAGCAATCGCCGGTGCATGAAGTGCTGATCGAGGAGTCGATCATCGGTTGGAAAGAGTACGAGATGGAAGTGATGCGCGACATGGATGACAACGTCGTCATCATTTGCGCCATCGAAAACTTCGATCCGATGGGTGTGCATACCGGCGACTCCATTACTGTCGCGCCAGCGCAAACGCTTAGCGATAAAGAATATCAACGGATGCGCGACGCCAGTTTGGCGGTGATTCGCGAGATCGGCGTAGAGACCGGTGGCTCGAATATTCAGTTCGCCATCGATCCCAAAGATGGGAGGATGATTGTCATCGAGATGAATCCGCGCGTCAGCCGCAGTTCGGCGCTGGCCAGCAAAGCGACTGGCTTCCCGATCGCGAAAATCGCCGCAAAATTGGCGGTCGGCTATCGATTGCACGAATTGTCCAACGACATCACACGCGAAACGATGGCCTGCTTCGAGCCGACGATCGATTACGTCGTCACCAAGATTCCGCGCTTCGCTTTCGAAAAATTCCCCGAAGCGGATGCGACGCTCACCACGCAGATGAAGAGCGTCGGCGAGACGATGGCGATCGGTCGCACGTTCAAAGAATCGTTTCAAAAGGCGCTGCGCGGTTTGGAAGTGGGCAGCTTTGGCTTTGGTTGCGACGGCAAGGATTTGTGGGGTACGGATAAGCAGCCGACCTACGACGAAATCCGCGCCAAGCTAAGCATTCCCAACGCCGATCGCGTCTGGTATTTGCGCTATGCGATCAAGCAAGGGATGTCGCTGCAGGAGATCTTCAGCCTGACGAATATCGATCCGTGGTTCCTGGATCAACTCTCGGAACTCGTGGAGACAGAAGAATCGCTACGCACGCTGGGGAGCCTGGAGGCGGCCGATCGTGTGACGCTCAAGCATGCCAAGCAACTCGGCTTCAGCGACAAGCAACTAGCGACGCTTTGGAACTGCACCGATTTGGAAGTTCGCGCGGCGCGGAAAGCCGTCGGCGTGATCGCCACGTTCAAGTCGGTCGATACGTGCGCCGCCGAGTTTGAAGCCTATACGCCCTACTACTACTCGACCTACGAAGATGAAGACGAGGTGCCGGATAAAGGCGAGAAGAAGCGGATCATGATTCTTGGTGGCGGCCCCAATCGCATCGGGCAAGGCATCGAGTTTGATTACTGCTGCTGTCACGCCAGCTTCGCGTTGCGCGAACTGGGGATCGAATCGGTGATGGTCAACAGCAATCCTGAGACGGTCAGCACCGACTACGATACGAGCGACATGCTGTTCTTCGAACCGCTCACGGTCGAGGACGTGCTCAATATTTGCGATCGCATTCAGCCAGACGGCGTGATCGTGCAATTTGGTGGGCAAACGCCCCTCAATCTGGCGCGCGCGCTCTGGAACGCTGGCGTACCGATCATTGGCACCAGCGTCGATACCATCGAAGCAGCGGAAGATCGGGAGAAGTTCTCCGCGCTCGTCGAGCATTTGGGACTGAAGCAGCCTGCCAGTGGCATCGCCCGCACAATGGCCCAAGCCCGCGCCGAGATCGAGCGGATTGGTTATCCCGCATTGGTGCGACCGAGCTTTGTGCTGGGTGGCCGCGCGATGGAGATCTGCTACGACATTTCGCAGTTCGAGCGCTTTGTCGCAGAAGCCTTCGTGGTGGCGCAAGGACAGCCTGTGTTGATCGATCGCTTTTTGGAAGATGCGACCGAAGTCGATGTCGATTGCATCTGCGATGGCGAGCAAGTCGTTATCGCAGGCATCATGGAGCATATCGAAGAGGCAGGTGTGCATAGCGGCGACAGCGCTTGCGCGATTCCTCCGTACAGTCTGCCGGGGCCTGTTGTGCAGGAGATTCGCGAAGCGACGCACAAGATGGCCAAGTATCTGCATGTGGTTGGCCTGATGAATGTGCAGTTCGCGGTAAAGAAGGAAGAAGGGGGCATGAATGTTTACGTGCTGGAGGTGAATCCTCGCGCCAGCCGCACGGTGCCGTTTGTCGCCAAAGCCACGGGACTTGCCGTCGCCAAGGTGGCGGCGAAAGTGATGGCCGGTTGCACGCTGGAAGAATTAGGCGTCACACGCGAACCGATCCCGCGCTGCGTCTCGGTGAAGGAAAGCGTCTTTCCCTTTCGCAAATTCGTCGGTGTCGATATCGTGCTCGGACCCGAGATGCGATCGACCGGCGAAGTGATGGGCATTAGCGAACGCTTCTCCATCGCCTTCGCGAAGGGGCAACTCGCCGCAGGGGTCGTGCTGCCGACCACCGGCAAGATCTTCCTCAGTGTGAGCAAACGCCATAAAGAACCGGTGGTGCCGCTGGCCAAACGCCTGGTCGAAATGGGCTTTGAGATTCTGGCAACCGAAGGAACGGCGCGCACGTTGGAGGAGCATGGCTTGCCCGTCGAGCGATTGAAAAAGTTGGCCGAAGGACATCCCAATCTCATCGACTATATGATCGATGGTAAGGTGAAGTTGGTGATGAACACGCCCAGCGGCAAGGGCGCGCGTACCGACGAAGGTCGCATTCGCGCCGCCGCCGTGCAGTATGGTGTGCCGTGCATCACCACCATTCAAGCCGCCGAAGCCGCCGTCAAAGCGATGGAAGCTTTGCGCGAAGAAGAGATGGAAGTCGAAGCATTGCAAGATCGCTTTCCCGTCGAAAAAGTCGCCAAAGCGCTCGCCGGAAGCTGACATAGTTGTTGTTCGATCGGCGAACAGCGACTAGGGCCGCGTTTGATTCAGTCGGGCAAGTTCGACCAGAATTGGCTCGATTAGCGCCAGGTACTCCGCTTCGTTAAGCTTGCTTTTGCGCGTGCGCAGTTCAGCCAGTTCGCGTTCCAATTGGTCGCGACGCTGGCGAACTTCCGGCGCGAGTTTTTCCTCGCTCTTGCTGGGGAGAAGAACCATTTGCGCGGCGCGCGTGCCATCAAGCGTGGCGCCTGCTTTGGCCGACTTGGTGGGACGCAAGCCCTGGAACCATTCCGCCGGCGTCCCCAA
>JBGSHH010000899.1:0-4312 GCA_041752355.1 Pirellulaceae bacterium
GCAGCCAGCAGCGGCAAGGCGGTGAACGCGACCAGTAACAACAACGGCCAGTGGATACGTAACATGAGCGTTTCTCCGTAAGGATGGAGGGAAAGTACACCTGTTAGTCTATCACCCGCCAACCCGCAGCGCCAGCAAGGGAAGCGGGTTGGTGGCCCGGACGAAAGTGGTGTGGTATGGCGCCGTACGCACCCAATTCACGGCAGGCCAGAGGCCTACCGCACGGCGACAGATACCCGTCTTACGCATTACACCGCCCATTGACGCTTGCCGCGCGAACGAAGCAGATTGGCTTCGTCATCTTTGACGAACTCTTCCTTCACGGGATCGATCGTCAGCTTGCGGCCCAAAATCCAAGACAGCGCCGCGGCATGGCAGGCGATGTGCGAGCGGCGCATGACTTCGGCATTGGCGGCCGTGGTGCCGCGCGTGCGGATCGCATCGAAGAAGTTGCGGGCATGCGCCGAAACATCGAGCCCGCGCACCCGTTTGGACGCATCCGGCAACAGCTTCTGCACCGCCGGTGACGACGCGACAATCTCCCCTTCATCGCCTGTCTCGACCGAACCTTGATCGCCGATGAAGCGCACGGGGCACGTGCCCAACCGCGTGATGTAGTGGGGATCGCGATTGCCAAACGGATCAGGCAGGAAATCGATGACCAGCTTCACACCGTTGGCATATTTGCAGACGATCGTCTTATCGATCGGCTCGTACGTCAGCGGCATGGTGTTGTCGGCCTGATTGGCCCATTGGCAGAGATCGACAGTGTGCGCGCCCCAGTCGAGCAGTCGCGCGCCGGAATCAAAATCCCACTGACCGCGCCAACCACCGTTGACATACTTCTGATTGAAAGGACGCCAGGCCGCGGGGCCGAGCCAAAGATTCCAATCGACAACATCCTTGCTCGGCGCGGCCTCGCCGGGGAGCCAGGTGTTCTCGAGCGTCGGTTGATAGATCGAAGCATGCATCGTGTGCAACTTGCCGAGTTTGCCGGTGTGCGCGAATTCCACCGCTTGCTGAAAATTGGGGACGCTGCGCCGTTGCGTGCCCGCTTGAAAGACGCGCTTCTCGCGCTGCATCGTGTCGGCTAACTCCTGGCAATCGGCGATGGTGATGCCGCAGGGCTTTTCGCTGTATACATCCTTGCCAGCTTGCGCCGCCAAGATGGAAGCCGCGGCATGCCAACGATCGCCTGTGGCAATTAACACGGCGTCGATGTCTTTGCGCTCGAGCAACTCGCGGAAGTCCTCATACAATTTGCAGTCTTTGTTGCCGTAGCTGCCGTCGACCAGTTCCTTGCCTTTGTCGCGGCGACTGGCTTGCACATCGGCGATGGCGACGCAGCGAATGTCGTCGAATTTGAGCATCGCAGTCAGATCATAAGTACAGCGCGGGCCGATGCCGATCACGCCCAGGTTGATGCGATTATTGGGCGCAGCTTGCGCGGCGAGGGCGGGGGCCGTGGAACTAAACACGCCGCTCGCGAGCGAGGTCGCCGCCGCAGTCGCCAAGAGAAAATTGCGGCGCGTGGTATCCGTTTCGTTCTGCATGTTCGAGATCTCCAGAGAGGTTTTTATTGAGAGGATGTTACTCGATAACTTTGGCGGTTTGCTCAGGCGTGGTGTTGCCAGGGGGAAGTTCCAGGATGCGGATGTTGCGAAAGTGAATCTCCGAGCCTTCCGCTTCCAGGCAGAGATAGCCTTTGCGGACCGAAGAGTTACGAATAGAGTTCACGAACTTGCCGTTGATCGACAGCTTGACGGTGCCATCGACACAGACCACGTCGTACACATTCCACTCGCCAGCCCCTTTGCAGCGCAGTTCGATCGACTTGCTACGCGAGCCGCGCGGATTATCAGGCGTGGCGTTCAAGCCACCAGCGCCAAAGAGTTCGCCGGAGATATAGCCGATATCGTTGGGCTCGCCGTTACCGCGACGATTCTGATTTACCCAGTCCAAATCGAGCATCTGCACTTCCATCCCTTTTGGTAAGCGCGTGCCTGCGGGGACAAAACCTTCACTCCAAGCGAAGACACCGGAGTTGCCGCCTGGCTTCATGTGTCGCCATTCGATGTGCAAGATAAAATTTTCATACTGTTTGTTCGAGCGCATCACGCCAATGGGCTTGCCGCTGTTAATCAACAAACCATCTTTCACTTTCCAAGTGTCGGGGCTGGTGTTGACATCGGTCCAGCCGGTCAAATCGCGGCCGTTGAACAACTCCACAAAGCCAGGGACTTCGATCGGTTTGCTGGTATCGAAGGCGACGGCCTTGGGATCGAGCGCGGCGACGACCTTGGTCGCTTCCGGAACGCTGAACTTGCCGCTGATATGCGCGGACTTCGACATTTTGTCGCGCAGGATCGGCGCGCTAATCACCTGACCATCAACCACAATCGCCAGTCGTTTACCGAGGTTCTCTCCTGAGACTTTCTCGATGATGCCCGTCCCTTCGTCCGTGAACGTGATCGCGATGAGGGCCTGGCCGTGGTCATTCGAAGTCACACACGCATGGGCGATGTGCTTGGCGGTGGCGACCGCGGACTTGTGCAAATAGATCGTATCGTCGCTGCCAACGATCTTGGCCGCTGTTAGACCATCCGCCTGCTCGCTCTCGGCCAGTCGTATCTCCGCTGTCGCGGCCGGTTTGTCCGCGGGCTCCTCCGCAACAATTATGCTTACACTGGTCAGGAATATGAAAGCAAGAAGCATTGATCGCAACAGCATGAACAGTCTCCACGGAAAGGCATTCTCGTCCACAATTGGACGACGCTATCCTAACCCCGCCACCATTGAGTTGCCACTATCCACGTGGAGTAGGCATCTCGCCTGCCGTGTCTTCACTTTTTCGCTTTCGTACATTTCTTCACATTAAAAGGTGAATGGCGGAATGTAGGCGGGTGCGCGAAGCGAATCGCGAGGATGGAACCCGCTGACGAACTGAGTCCTCGGCGCTAGTATAACAATTGCCTGGAAGTGGATGGGAAAGTATCTCACGCAAAGTCGCTAAGACGCAAAGAAGACAGGCGATTTCGATTGCTCTGCTGGTAACGTCAATCGCAAATGCGGATCGCGAAAGCCAGAAATGTCGAAAGCCCGAAAAAGGCAGGACAAAGTAGCGGGCGAAGGTTATCGTTTCGTCTTCTTTTCGAGATTTCGAGATTTCGGGCTTTCGGGTTTTCGTGATCCTGTCTTTGGAGTCGACTCTGCCTATGACGTTGCCTGCGCTCGTGCCTACAGGCTGACAACAAGTAAGTACGAGGTACCGCGAGCCGAACGGGAACTGATTGGTTACACTTAATATCAACCCGCGCGAGGTTCCCAAAGAATAAGGCGAGCGCTCGTGGAACAGTAACCGCTCCTGGTCAGCCTCGGCTCGGCTGACCTACTTGGAAAAACTATGTCGTCTGATCGATCAACCGCCGAGATTCAACCCACACTAGGCGACGCGCCGGCGCGTCGTAGCCGAAGAGGGCGATGGCTGTGGATTGCGGTGGGTTTGTTCATTTTGCTACTGACGCTCTCGCCGCTCATCGTTTACATGGTGTCGCAGGCGCAGGGGCGGAGTTTGTTGCGAAAGGAACTGGCTGCGATACCGAGCAACGAGCCGTTGACCACCGGCGAAATGACGCTCGCGCATGTCGTGCCGCCAGGCGAAGTCGATATCACGGAAATGTGGGTGGCGGCGACGTTGCCGTTTGAGGGTCGCGCCTACGTAGACGCCTGTGGCGAGTTGCCGATTGTTGGCAATTGCAAGAATTCGCCTGCGACGTTGAACGATCCCTGGCCTGATCCAGAAGGTGTCGCCACATTCTTGCAACAGCACGAAGCCGAATTGGCCGCTTTGCACACCGCCGCGCGCACGCCTGGAGCGGTTCGATATCCGCATGCGTTTATCAATGGCATTGCGATGTCATTGCCCGAAGTGGATCGATTGCGCAATGCAGCACGGGCATTGGGATTGCAGCTTGAGCAACAACTGCGAGAAGACCAAGCCGCGGACGCAATCGAGACACTCATAACGGAATTCGCATTGGCCGACACACTCGAACATGGTCCTTTCCTCATGTCCATGCTCACGCGCGTCGCTATTAGCAATTTGGCAGCACAAGACCTGATGTTGGTGGCGGAATCGCAATCACTCACCGACCCACAATTGGCCGAACTGCAAGAACTCTTGCGTAGCCGCGATCTCAAGCCCCACTTGCGCGCGGCCATTGTCGGCGAACGCTTTGGAATGTTTCATGCGTTTCACATGCAGATGGAATCGATCAGCACCGATGTTGAAAATGGAAATACCGGAATGGAG
>JBGSHH010000900.1:0-4308 GCA_041752355.1 Pirellulaceae bacterium
ATGGCGATGGAAGAACTTAATACCGGCCGTTACGAAGGCTGTAATTTTGTCGCCGTCGATATGGAAAGTGGCTGGGCCATCCATGGCGGCGACGAAATCGAAGCAGTTCAACTTCCCGAAGGGTTGAGCGTGATTGGCTCGATGGATCTCAACGACCATCGCGACGATCGCGGCAAGATGGCCCGTCGCCTGTTGACGCTGCAAACGCTCGACTCGCCGGTGAAGTTTCTCGCCGTGGCGAGCAAAGTGTTTGCTCGTGCCCCTTCCCCACCGGGTCGGGCGAGCATGGTAATTCGCGGTTCCGATAAAGGTACCGTCAGTTCCACGCTTATCGCGTTGGGTAAGAAGCCGCGCGACGCCATCTATCAATTTGCTGGCGGTGCCCCCGACCAGAGCAAATACGAAGACTTCTCGCCGCTCTTGCGTGATATCCTCTCGCGAGGTTTGCGCGAATCCCGCACGAAGGCCAAAGCTTAAAGTGGGGTAGGCTTCCAGCCTGCCGTTTTAGAAATCTAATCAACCGCGTGTCCTGCAACCTCGCATGGCACGCGGTTTTTGTTTGCGCTATGCTGAAAGATATGAAAGAGTCGAGTGGTTCCATTTCAAATCTGCAGGGCGATATCTAGCCGACCAATTCCGTTGGAAGTGTGCTTTTCCTTGTTCGCGTGGCGATTTGCTTCCTATACAGCCTCGCATTCCCCGCCTTGCCCACTTCCTTAGTCGCCCCCGTCTTCACCAAACAATACGCCATGCGCTGCGCGACCCAACGCGCAACGCCAAGTCCGTCGGCGATATGTCCCGTATGAAATGGCTGCGGTAGATTGGCCGGCATAAGTTGCCAAAGGTCTTTGAGCGTGGCGAAGCGATGCACTTCGTTGACGCTCACGAGGCGCTGATCCTCCACCGTGTGATCGTCCTTCCGCCAGCGCCGCCGCTTCCCATGCCCTGGATAACGCAGTTCATCGACTTCCACCAGCAGCACTTCCAGCACGAGTTTCTTATGGGGAAAGACCTGTGTGAAGTAGATCAATTCGTGGAACAAGTCGAGCACCACGCCCCGTTTGGGACTCAACCGCCGACTGACCATCTGGCCCCCTTGGGCATCTTGTTTGACGATCATCTTTTTGGCGACGATTGGTTTGACCACCAACACGCGATGCCCATCGGCCAGCAACTTGCCGATCTTGGTACGAATGGCTGCTAGCGAGCCATGTTGGATTTCGACCAGCGTGTTCTTCTGCAAGGCGTCAATGCGATACTCGCCCAACCGCACTTCGGTCCGCGCGCCGTCGCCGCTAGCGTAGAGTGCTTTCAATTGGCGGTGGAGCGATGTTTCCATGCGTAACGACCAGGATAAGGGAGCGCGTCAAATCCGTTAGAGATCGACCTTTACCAGACCATTCTTTACCCGATTCTCGGCGCAATCGCTAGGTTGAACACCCGTCGTGGGACGAGCGGCATGAGCTAGATTTGCACAGCGTTTCGCTGATATCCAGCGTAAAGTCCTTTTTTAGGGAAGTCAGTATGCTCGCACGTTATTCACACATCTTCGCCTTCGCGCTGTTGGCCTTGGCAATCGGCAAGCCTGCACTTGCGGAGTTCGAAACCAAGACAGGTTGGAGTAAGCAACTCTTTCCGTCATTCCTCGTCGCCACAGCGACAATTAAATTGCCTGAGGAAGCGGTCGAGGACTATGAAGACGAAACGGTACTCGGCGACAAGCAAGGTCTGCTTGGGATCACAATCGAGGCCGTCGAGGACGACATGCCGATCACGGTGACGATCTCGTGCGCTGCGATCATGGAGCCGAGCACCTTCACTGGCACGCTGGCGAGCGAAGGCGAAATCTACACCGTGCTCCCCAAGATCAAATACAAGTACGATGTACTCACCAAACAGCATCAACCTGGCCCGATCACCGTGACGTACGAGGTCACCATCGGCGAAGACGATGATGAAGAAACGCAAGAGGTCTCCGAAACCTTGACGCTCCGCTCGATCAACGATTGTCCCTACATGATTATCGAAGACGACGAGCAGATCGATACCTGCTTCATGTTCGCCGCGTATGTGAACGAGCAGCATCCCTTCGTCGACAAAATCCTCCGCGAGGCGCTGAATGTGGGCGTCGTCGATTCGTTCACCGGTTATCAGACCAAGGACAAGGCGGAGGTTTATCGTCAGGTGTATGCGTTGTGGCACGCCCTCAGCAAGCGCGATTTGCGCTATAGCGATATCACGGTTTCGGCGGCGGATTCTGACAACGTTGCCAGCCAGCATGTGCGGATGATCGACGAATCGATCAACAACTCACAGGCGAATTGCGTTGATGGCAGTGTGTTGCTGGCGTCGCTGCTGCGCAAGGTTGGTATCGAACCGATTCTGGTGATGGTGCCTGGGCATTGCTACCTGGCCTTCTACCTCGACGCCGAAGGCAAGGAACTCGCGGCGCTGGAAACGACGATGCTGGGCAGCGCGCCCGAAGACGCCACAGAGGTTGACGGTCTGGAGAATGTTATGGGCGAGGATTGGCAAGACGAAAACTCCTGGAAGACATTTAGCGGCGCAATCGCCATGGGCAATCAAGACATCACTAAGAATGCCGAGCAATTCAAAAGTGGCGAAGACGCCAACTATCAACTGATCAACATCGCCGCCGCCCGCAAGATTGGCATTCTGCCCATCGCCTATCAGTCAGGCGAGAAGTTTATCGGCGCGCCACAGGAAGTTGAATTGGACGACGAAGATTAATCCCCCCCGCACGCATCTGATTCTAGTTATCTGGATTTTAACCAGGGACGTTGGACGCTTGTTCAACGTCCCTTTTGATTGGCGGACGCTCTTCCCTTTGTGGTATTATCCAACGACGCTTTTTCGTGGTGTGCGAATTAGCGCGCCTGGAGCGGCCAACTGACCGGCAAAGCGCATTTGCAGCGCGCACTTCTCAACGATTGCATTTTTCCCAGCCCAGGGGGCCTGTGGCGCGCAAAGTGCTCGTAAATGATAGGAAGGCAAACCTTCTACCAGTTTGCATTCAGCATCAGGCCACCATAATTCAGCAGAGCAGCATGACGCAGTGGCCTTCTCTAGCAATGGATTCAATTCGATGTCGGTTCGAGAACAAGAAGTACGTGCCTGGTGCGCCGAGGATGGCGCAGCGACGCTGGCCCTATTGGAAGCATCACCCCAGGGCTTGACCGAGGATGACGCGCAGCGCCGACAGCGCGAATATGGCCTAAACCAATTGCCGGAGAAAGGGGCGGCCCCACTCTGGCTCATCGTGCTGCGACAATTCGTCAGCCCGTTGATCTATATCTTGGTGGCGGCGGCGATCGTCTCCGTGGCAATCGGGGACGTCAAGGATGCCGCCTTTATCACCGCTGTACTGGCGATCAACGCGGCAATTGGCGCCTATCAAGAGGCGCAAGCGGAACGCAGCAGCATGGCCTTGCGGAAGATGCTGCGTATTCATGCGCTCGTTGAACGCGATGGCGAAGTGCGCGAAATCAACGCCGAAGAGGTCGTGCCGGGCGACCTGATCTGGCTCGAGTCAGGCAATCGCGTGCCAGCTGACATTCGCTTACTCACCGCACACGGCCTGGAAGTCGATGAATCGTTGCTCACCGGGGAGTCCATGGCCGTCAACAAAGACGCTCATTGGACAGGCAGCAAGACGACAACGCTGGCCGAGCAAATTAACATGGTCTTCGCTGGTTCGTTAGTGGCTCGCGGCCGCGCTAAAGGTGTTGTGGTCGCTACGGGCATGGTCACGCAGGTGGGACAGTTGGCGCTGGATGTCCTTGGAAGTGGCGGCGGCAAGCCACCATTGCTCGTTCGCATGGAACGTTTCACGAACTACGTGGCGGCCGGCACACTGCTTAGTTCCGCGTTGATCGGCCTCTTGGGGTATGCGATCTGGAAATACACCTTGGTGGAGACGTTCTTCTTTGTTACCGCGCTAGCGGTCGCTGCCATTCCCGAAGGCTTGCCGGTAGCGATGACGGTAGCGCTCGCTGTCGCAACCACGCGGATGGCTAACCGCAATGTGATCGTGCGTCGCTTGACGGCCGTGGAAGGTTTGGGAAGTTGCACGCTCATTGCCACCGACAAGACGGGCACCCTCACTTGCAATGAACTGACCGTCCGCGAACTCAAGTTGGCCAGTGGCGAAGTGTATGAAGTCACTGGCGAAGGTTTCTTGCCCAACGGCAAAGTCATGCGCAACGGGCATCCCATCGAGCCAGCCAACGACGCGCCTGTAGTGCAAACGATTCAAGCCGCGGTGCTGTGCAATGAAGCCGATCTGCA
>JBGSHH010000901.1:0-4654 GCA_041752355.1 Pirellulaceae bacterium
ACCGGCTCCAAGGCGAATTACTCCTAACTAGCAACGCACAACGCTTGGCAGAAGCTGAAGACTGTTTCGAGCAAGCGATTGTGATCGCCCGTCGCCAAAAGTCTAGGTCTCTGGAACTGCGGGCCGCGATAAGCCTGGCCCGCCTGCGACAACGACTGGGCCGAGGCGATGAGGCGCACGCCGCGCTGGCCGCCGTCTATGCGACGTACTCGGAGGGCCTGACGACGTCGGATCTTATCGATGCTGCCGCTCAATTAAATGACCGGATTTAGCATTCTTCGCGCGCGCCACTCTGACTGGTCGCCAGAACGATCCGGAGAGTGCGCTTCAATCTTTTGCCCGTCGTATATGCACTTGCCGCAACGACTTAAGTGGCGTTCGCCAGCAGCATCTCTCGTTGGCTAAGCCGAATTGTGGCCGGCCTGTCCAGTCGCAACTCCTAGTAACAGTGACGGCAAGAAGTCGCAAACGACTACCATCACTCGAATTTCCTAAGGAGATGAAAATGACTCAGGTTGAAAAAACGCTGTACACCGCGAAAACGCACACCACCGGCGGCCGGGATGGCGCTTCGCGCAGCTCAGATGGACGGCTCGATATCAAACTTTCGACGCCGGGTGTGGCGGGGACGGGCACAAATCCAGAGCAACTGTTTGCCGCCGGTTGGTCGGCCTGTTTCGTGGGTGCTATGACACTGGCCGCCGGCAAAATGAAGGTGAAGCTTCCGGCCGAAGCTGCAGTCGACGCGGAAGTGGACTTGGGCCTGACCGCTGGCGAATTCTTTTTGCGGGCACGGCTGAATGTCAGCCTGCCGGGGCTGGAACACGAAACCGCGCGGGCCGTGGTGGATGCCGCACACCAAACCTGCCCGTACTCGAAGGCCACGCGCGGAAACATCGACGTGGCAATCAACCTCGTCTGAGGCGAACGCACGACCTAGCTGAGTTCGTTCAATCCCAAACCATTCGTTAAGTCACTTGCCTTTGTCAATTCAATTTAGAGAAACGTTATGAACAACGAACGTAAAGTTGCCGTCATTACCGGTGCCTCGCAAGGAATCGGTGCTGGCCTCGTCAGCGGATTCCTCGAGCACGGTTACCGCGTCGTCGCGAATTCGCGGTCGATCAAGTCGGAAGACTCACCTCACATATTCACCGTCGCCGGTGACATTACAAATCCGAAGGTCGCCGAGCGCCTGATTCAAAGTGCCGTCGAGAAATTCGGGCGTGTGGATACGCTCGTGAACAATGCCGGGATGTTTATAGCTAAGCCATTCACGGAGTACACCGAAACAGACTTCGCCGCCAAGATATCGCTCAACCTGGCTGGCTTCTTTTTCGTTTCACAACAAGCTGTCCGGCAGATGCTCGCGCAGCAGGGAGGACACATCGTCAACATCACCACCACTCTCGTAAATCAGCCTGTGAAAAGCGTGCCGTCCGCATTGGCATCGCTCACCAAGGGAGGCTTGGACGCTATCACACGTTCTTTGGCGATCGAGTACGCGAATCGGGGCATCCGCATCAACTCGGTGGCACCCGGCATCATCAATACGCCCATGCATGCACCTGAGACGCACGAGTTTCTTTCCAGTCTCCATCCCCTGGGTCGTATGGGAGAAATTCGAGAAGTCGTCGAAGCGGTGCTCTATTTAGATTCGGCTGCATTCGTCACCGGCGAGACCCTCCACGTTGATGGCGGAGCCCATGCAGGCAAGTGGTAAGCGGAATTATTATGTTCGATTAAACCGGTCCATCGCTAGGAAACCTCAATTAAGGAGAATCGCAATGCCGATCATCACCGTTCAAATCACCCGCGAGGGTGTAACTACGCATCAGAAAGAAGAAGTCATCCGAGGTATGACCGAGGTTCTCACTCGGGTCCTCGACAAATCGCCGGCGTTGACCCACGTGGTAATCCAGGAAGTGGAAATGGAGAATTGGGGCGTCGGCGGATTGCCCGCTTTGGAATACCGACAACGAATGGTCCCCACAGAGAATTAAAATGAACAGCTTCGTCCATCGTCTCGGGATTCCGTTCCCTCTTGTTCAATCGCCGATGGCTGGCGTTTCAACTCCGGCATTGGCGGCCGCAGTGATCAATGCTGGCGGGCTCGGTTCAATCGCCGTTGGCAACCTCGACGCCGAAGCCGCTCGCCGTACCATCGCTGAACTTCGACGCCTTACCAATGGCCCCTTCAACGTCAACGTATTCTGCCACCGTCCCGCAGGTCGTGACGCGCTCAAAGAGGAGCAATGGCTCGAGCGACTGGCACCGATGTTCGCGAGGTTCCACGCCACACGTCCCGAGCGATTACACGAAATCTATCGCAGTTACGTGGTCGACGAACAGTTGCAAGTTTTATTGCTTGCGGAGCGACCCACCGTCGTCAGCTTTCATTTCGGCCTCCCTGCCGCAGAACACATTCATCTGTTGCGAGCGCGCGGGTCGATGGTCCTCGCTACCATTACCAATCTCTCCGAAGCGCTAGCGGCGGAAGAGGCCTGTGTCGATGCTGTCGTCGCCCAAGGATTTGAGGCGGGCGGTCATCGCGGTGTCTTCGATCCAAATTCCGACGACGAATGCTTGTCGACGCGGGAACTGATAGTCCGACTTCAGCGCGACACAAAACTTCCGATTATTGCGGCAGGAGGCATCATGGACGCCAAGCACGTAAGCGCCGCCTTCGAGGCGGGTGCGAGCGCCGTGCAAGTGGGAACGGCCTTTTTGCTCTGTCCGGAGGTCTCGATCGACGCCGGATATCGCTCGGCGATTGAAAGTGCTTCGACGCGCGGGACGGTCATGACCCGTGTAATCTCGGGTCGGCCAGCGCGTTCGATCGTTGGCGAATTCACACGTTTCGGCGACGCGCTTGAGTCGCAGGATGTGATTCCCAATTACCCAATTGCCTATGACGCCGGAAAGGCACTGCGCGCCGCTGCAATCGCGGCCGGCAATCACGAGTTTGGCGCGCATTGGGCCGGTGGCGGTGTCCGCGAATGTCGGGCCGTTCCTGCCGCAGAAGTGGTGGCAAAACTCATGTCTCAATCGCCGGTTTAGACCTACTAGTCACTTGGGGAGATTCGCTATGTCAAGTTCGCAATATGAACCCGCTCGGACAGGGTTGCTGCTCGTTGACCCTTATAACGACTTCCTGGCGCCCGAGGGCAAGCTTTGGCCGTATGCCAAAGAAGTGGCGGAATCGGTCAACATGCTCTCGAATCTGCAGACCATTGTCGGGAGCGTTCGCGATTTGGGCAACCAATTGTTTTTCGTGCCACATCGCCGCTGGCAGCTTGGCGATTTCGCAAAATGGAAGCACGTCAATCCCACACAACTTGCCGCCGCCCGCCGGCAGTCGTTCGCCAAGGGGTCTTGGGGCGGGACATTTCACGACGACTTTCAACCCATGGAAGGAGACGTCGTCATCAAGGAGCACTGGGCGCAAAGCGGCTTTGCGATTACCGACCTCGACTATCAGTTGAAAGAACATGGCATCGAGAGAATCATCCTCATCGGCATGTTGGCGAACACATGCATTGAATCGACGGGGCGATTCGGCATGGAACTCGGCTACCACGTCACTCTCGTCAAGGATGCCACGGCTGCCTTCAGCCGCGACGCGATGCATGCGGCGCACCAAACTAACGGCCCGACCTTTGCGCACGCAATTCTCACAACCAGCGAGTTGCTTGCCGCCCTTCCGAATAAGAACGCTGAGTAGTTCCAATTGATGGATCAAGGCACACTGCTTGTCCATCGAGTGATGAGGAATACTATCGGCGATGTGCGAAGCCAAGGAGTAAATCGTGTCGCAAAAAACCTACTATCGAACAGTGAAAGTGAACGACCTATCGATCTTCTATCGCGAGGCGGGCTCGCGGAATGCGCCCACGCTTCTTCTACTGCATGGGTTGCCCTCGTCGTCACGGATGTTCGAGCCTCTTTTCACTCGACTGTCAGATCGCTTCCATTTGGTTGCGCCAGACTACCCTGGGTTTGGACATAGCGACTGGCCTGATCCCAATCATTTTGCCTACACGTTTGAACATATTGCGTCCGTGATGACGCGATTCACCGAGACGCTCGGCCTGTCGAAATTCACGCCTTTTATGCAGGATTACGGCGGCCCAGTCGGCTTTCGGATGGCGCTCGCCAACCCCGAGCGACTTCGGGGGCTGATCATTCAAAACGCGGTGGGACACAATCAGGGCTTAGGCGAGCGATGGACGGCGCGACGCGCCTTCTGGAACGATCGGGCTGCTCACGAGGAAGAGCTGCGAAGCAACTTATTGTCTTTAGAAGCCGCGAGACTACGTCACGTCGGTAATGACCCCAACGTTGAACTCTACGATCCCGATCTTTGGGTCGATGAATTCGCGTTCCTGAGTGCGCCTGTCCAACGACAAATTCAAAGCGATCTTTTCTTCGACTACCGCACGAATGTAGCCTCGTACCCGGAGTGGCAAAATTGGCTACGACAATCGCAACCACGACTTCTCGTACTTTGGGGCAAGTACGACCCCTCGTTTGAAATTGGCGAGCCGCATCGCTATCGCAGTGAAGTGCCAGATGCCGAGGTTCACTTATTGGATGCAGGCCATTTCGCACTGGACACCAGGGCCGATGTGATTGCGTCGCTGACTCGTGAATT
>JBGSHH010000902.1:0-5087 GCA_041752355.1 Pirellulaceae bacterium
GATCCAATTCGGACCCAGCCCCATGGGATAGTACGGATCGATGGCGTCGGATTTGCCTACCGTTTGCCAATCGCCTTCCACTGCCGCGCCAAGGGCCGTTTCCGGTGAACCGACAAACGCATCCACTTCCGCAGCGCCAAAACCTGCCCACAGCAGACAAATGCCGCGGAGCTTAACCGGACCGCGCCACGATAGCGTGAGGATCTCGGGATTCTCTGACGAGATGCGTACCGCGGCACCTTTTTCTCCATTGTCCCAAGGCTGCCATTGCTTGTTGTTGGATTGATCAATGAGAAGCGACGCGGCTTCAGGTCGCGTGTTGGTCAACGCGGTGCTTTGCGGCGCGAGATTGGCGAAACGCTCGGAAAGTATCCAAGCACCTCCGAGCCAACCGGCCGGATTAGTATCGGCAGGATCGGCGACATGTGTAAAACGAATTGCGCGCGATGCTGTATCACGCGGCAACGTCCACAGGCCATAGTCGTCGCGGCCCGTCGCTTTCGCCCAAGGCAAACGCTCGGCGACTTGCCAATGCGCATCGTTGCCCAGATCACCGGGGTAAGGAACGTTTGGCTTGAGGACGCTGAGCGTCGCGCCACCGCGCACCAATACCGCGCCGATCGTCAGCGAATCGTGGAAGCCAAGGCGAAGATGCCTCGCGCCCGCCGCTCGAGTCGCACCGAACTCCACACCACGCCAGTCGGGACGTTTGTCGCTCGTCCAAAGCACATCGCTCGGTCCGTCTTTGGCGTCTGCTTTCGAGATCGGCGACTCAACGCCAGCCGACCATTGCGCGAAAGCCTTGGCGTCGAGTTGCTTGCTGGCCAACTTCGTCGCGAAGCCTGCCGGTTCGTCCGCCCGCAGCATCGAAGCGCATAATAGCCCTAAGGTGACCAGCGCGGTTAGCCGAATTATCCGCCTCCAGCGCGTCAATAGGGGAGCCATACACAGTGCGAAACGCGGTATTGATTGAGTGGTCATCATCCGCGCATTGTACTTCGCAAACTCAGCGTGCGAACCCCGACAATAATTCCAAAATCTGTTGTCGGGGACACGTAGACGCGCACGGACTAGGGCTGCGAGAGGTTAAACACCTTGTTGGGCGACTTCTTTTCGTTATTGCTGAGGAAGTTGTCGAGCGCGAAGATTGCGTACCAATCCGCGTCGGCTTCACCGTTGATGTTGTCGCCTGTTTCGTCGTCGAGGGCATTTCCGATCAGCAGATCCATAGCGTCTTGGCGTTGACCGGCAAACCAGAGTGCGACGATGTCTTGAATCGATTCGTCGGAGTCGTCGACCAAGTTATCGGCGTAAATTAAATCGACTCCGCCGCCTCCCAGCAGCGAATCGAAGCCATCGCCACCGATCAGCACGTCGAGCCCGTTGCGTCCCGTAAGCTTATCACCACCGGCATCTCCGACCAGCGTGTCGTTCCCATCTCCGCCATCAATGGTGTCGTTGTCGTCGCCACCTCGCAGGAAGTCGTTGCCGGCCGCGCCGTAGAGCGTATCACTGCCACCATGACCATAGATAAAGTCGTGGCCGGCATCGCCATTGAGGTTATCCTTGCCGGGGTTTTCGGACATTTGCACGGCGCCATCAATGTCAAGATACTCGTCGCCATAGATCATGTCATTGCCATTGCCACCACTGGCGGTGTCGTTGCCACCGCCGCTGTAGATGACATCATTGCCATTACCGCCGAGCAGGCGATCTGTTCCTTCGCCGCCATCGAGCGTGTCGGCACCGTTGCCGCCGGCGAGATAGTCGTTTCCTTCACCGCCGTAGAATTCAACGGGCAATGACATGCTCGACGAGACCGTGATGGTATCGTTGCCGCCGTTGCCGAAGACGACGATCTTATCCGAAACGCTTAGCGGCGCTTGCAAGGCATTGTTGATGCGGATGCTCGCCGCGCCGCCGGACATCGAGACGATAATGCGATCGGCCGAACCATCGCCTCCAACATACACCGTACCTTCCAGGGAGACTAGTTTCGCAGTGGTGACGGCCGGCAAATCGAGCATGCCCACTGGCGTGAGATTCTTATCGACGACGGTCAGAACTGGAGTAAACGAACCATACGATTCGTAAACGTGGGTGAAATACAAAAGTTCGCCTTCGCTGGTCGCGGTGCCGGTACTCGGCTCCGAACCATCACCCCAATCGATTGAGAACTCAAACGGCGCATCGACGGAATCCGCGGCGGGATCCGAGGTCGAAACGATAAACGTAATCGGCAACCCCGGCACAATGGTTTGCGGTCCCAGATCAGCGACGGGCTGTTGCAACACTTCAATACCTTCGAGTTGCGGCACGGGAGCGGCATTGGTCACGGCGACATTCAGCGTGTTCGACGCATAAGGCCCACCATCCTCATCGCTGGCGGTCGCGGAGATACTGACTGCGGAAGGCCCGTCGGCGAACACATGCGTCACACTCGTGAGATTGCCTGGGACGTTTTGCAACGGGGAGCCATCGCCCCAGTTGATAACCCACGAACTGATCGTGTCTTGACCAGGATCGACTGCCGACAAGCCGAGCGTATACGTGCTGCCTTCGGCAACAGTACCGGCACCACTGATGGTAAGTGTCGGCGCGACGTTGAGTACCGAGTAGGTAAAGCTCGTGGTGGCCGTTGCGCCAAAGCTATCGGTGGCGGTAATGACGACATTGAACGGACCGGCATTGCCATCCGTCGTGGCGATCGACCAACTCCACGTGCCGCTGTTCGTTCCCGTCTTGGTGATGCTGCCGACCGATGCCGTGATGACAACATTATCGAGCGAATCGATATCGTTGTAAGTTCCGGAGTTCGTCGCCGTTTGGCCTTCATTCACCGTGACCGATCCACTCGCTGGCGCGGAAATTGTCGGTGGATTGTTGAACGCGATAGCGATGTCGTTGCCAGTGAAGTACTGGTTGGTATCGGCGTTGTAGTTGTAATAGATGATGGCGTTGAAGCCATCGAAGACGAAGGGCGTACCGGTGGGATTCTGCGGCAACGTCGCGAATGCGCCGCTGACGGGATTTGGCCCCAGGTTGTTGGCGACGACATACACGCCACTGGGCGTGCCCGTGATTTGGCCATCGGGAATCACCTGGCCATCGGCGATGGCGATGTTTCCATTGACGCGGACGACGTCGGAGGTCGTGCCGTTAATGTCGGACTTCGATGTGCTACCAGGTTGCAAATCGACACTGCCGATTGTCAACGTACCACTCGTATCGCCGCCATTGCCGGGGCTGATTGTGCCACCGTTCTGCACGATGACGTTGCCGCTAATCGTGCCATTGCCTTCCAACGTGCCGCCAGATTGTACGGTAACCGTGCCGGTTCCTGTTGCGGAGCCAGCAACGTTTGCAATCCGCAGCGCACCAGCGGCGATGGTGGTTCCGCCCGTGTATGTGCTATTGCCAGCAATGACCCACAGGCCGCCGCCCGCTTTTCGCAAGCTAGTGGGATTGGTCGCCTGATCGATGATATTGATCGCAAACAGGTTGGGTCCCGTGTTGGTGCCCACAAGGTTGACAGTACGGGTACCAGCGGTGTCAAAGAAATCCGTATTGGTCCCCGCGAAGGTGAAACTAAGCGTCGCGCCGGCATTGCTGCCAGAGGCGTCGATAGTGCCACCATTGGCACCATTGAGAATGCGAACCTGGCGGTTGGTGCTTTGAGCGGCGCTGCCAGTGTATTGCAGCGTGCCGCCACGGAAGTGCAAGCCGATATTGGAGGGTGCCGTTTCATCCGTTGCCAAGCGCGCACCGATGGCACTGGGGACCCCGTAGTTGGAAACGGAAGAGACATTGAGGATGCCGCCACCGAAAATCGTTTCACCGGCGTAAGTGCTGGAATTGTTCGTAAGGTACCAGGTTCCGGTACCGAGTTTTTGCAACGAGGTTTTGTTGGCAGCCTGATCGGTTACTTGAAGGGCGAAGACATTGTTGCCGGTGTTCGATCCAACGAGGTTGATCGTGCGTGTGCCAGCGGTGTCGAACAAATTGATGTTCGCGCCGGAGTTAGTGAAACTTAGCGTCGCGCCGGCGTTACTACCGGAGGCATCGAGCGTGCTGCCCGTCGCGCCGTTGATAACACGAATGTGTCGATTGGTGCTTTGTGCCGTTGCGCCGGTGTATTGCAGCGTACCGCCTTGAAAGTGCAAGCCAACACCGGTGACACTTGTATTCTCGTTGGCGAGCGTCCGCGCCCCAATCGCGCTGGGGACACCGTAATCGGATACGGACGAGACGTTGAGAATACCGCCACCGAAAATCGTTTCTCCGGTATAGGTGTTGGCGTTATTGGTCAGATACCAGGTACCACTGCCAGCTTTGCGGAGCGAGGTCTGGTTAATGGCCTGATCGGTCACTAACAGGGCGAAAGTATTGGTACCGGTGTTCGTGCCGACGAGATTGATCGTGCGTGTGCCGCCAGTATCGAACAAATTGATGCTTGCGCCGGAGTTAGTGAAATTCAAGGTTGCGCTGGCATTGCTTCCCGAGGCATCGATCGTGCTGCCGCCGGTGCCGTTGAGGACTCGAATGTGTCGATTGGTGCTTTGTGGCGTTGCGCCGGTATATTGCAGCGTGCCGCCTTGAAAGTGCAAGCCAACACCCGTGACCGTGGTATTTTCGTCCACCAACTGACGGGCACCGATAGCACTAGCGACACCATAATCGGCGACAGACGATACATTGAGAATCCCACCACCCAGAATCGTTTCGCCCCGATAGTTGTTGGCGTTGTTCGTGAGGAACCAGGTTCCCGTGCCGGCCTTGCGGAGCGATGTTTGACTGGTGGCCTGATCGGTCACTTGAATGGCAAAAACGTTGTTGCCGGTATTCGTGCCGACGAGGTTGATAGTGCGTGTGCCACCAGTATCGAACAAATTGATATTCGCGCCGGACTGAGTGAAGCTCAGTGTCGCGCCGGCAACACTGCCGGAGGCATCAATCGTGCTGCCACCCGTGCCGTTAAGTACGCGAATATGACGATTGGTGCTTTGCGCGGTGGCGCCGGTATATTGCAGTGTGCCACCTTGAAAGTGCAAGCCAACTCCGGTGACCGAGGTGTTTTCCATCGCCAG
>JBGSHH010000903.1:0-4503 GCA_041752355.1 Pirellulaceae bacterium
GGCGAATGCAGTCGCATCAAACCAAGAAGGTAGCCACGCTACGGGAGCTACATTTAGCGCACTCGCTGTCAAGTGAATAGCGATCGTCATGGATGAACGATCGCTTGGTCTCCACTTGGAGATTGAGTGCTGTCTGCCCTGCGTAAGGTCACGACCGCGGCGACCCTATTAGCTAGGACGCCGCAACACTCGCCATCGGAAACCTTCCGCGGCTAGTTGCCGCGGAAAACTTCAATCGGAAGCCAGAGAGCCGAATGCCTCCGACGCCTAAACGACTTGCAAGCGTTTACCCGTTGCCAACGCCACGTCCAGTTTCGACTGAACAAACGTACCAGCACAGTTACGGTACTTTCGCTACATTGCTAGTTTGGCATAACTCGCTCGCGAATTTGCGGCGCGCGAATCCAATGCCAGCGGCAATGGAAATACACGCGAGAATCAGACTGGACGGCTCAGGAGTGGTGACCGTGTCGAGTTGATTGGCGGCCGGCGTGAATGATAAGAAGGGAGCGTCGGACGAAACGGCACTTACGCCGTCTAGCACCCGAAAGCTGCTCCTTCCAGGCCCTAGCGCCGTCACTTGGAAAGTGAAGAAGGTGCCGTTGGAGCCAATGGTATCGTTAAAATCGAGCGGCGCGAAAACCCCCTCCGCGAGTCCGAGAGCATCGAATGTCATAAAGTCGAGTGAACTCGACGTCAAAGGGACAATCTCCCCCCGAACGAAATTGAAGGGCGTGGAGAACATCGAGTCGTCGTAGCCAACCGGCACGTACAGATACTCAAGAGACTCGCCTTGCAGGCCAGTGACTCCAACGGCGATTGTGACCGTTTGCCCTGGATTGATATTCTGCAAGTTGTCGGGGGAGGACAGATTGATCATCGGCTCGGCAGAGGCGGCGTCGACACCCCACAGAGTTGCGAACATGAGCGAAAGAGCAAGTATCGTCTTTAACATGGATGTCTTCCTGAGGTAAATGAGAATTGAAGGTGTTCGTGCTTGGAGTCCGGAGTCCGTGAAGTTAGATTTCGCCAGCGTCGCGACCGCGGTCGCTACGGTCACCAGCGTTGAGGAAGAACCAGTCGAGACCGGCTTCGCCGTAGATACTGTCGATATCGCCATCGTCGAAGACGGTGGAAGCATTGAGCAATGCGGCAACGCCGGTGTTGCGGAACTCGTTGAGGATCTCAAAGAGGGCCGCTTGATTGTTGTCGTAAGCGGTGGTGCCGCCGATGACGACATCGTTCTGCAAGCCACCAAAGAGCAGATCAGCATCGTCGCCGCCGATCAACAAGTCACTGCCGCCGCGGCCGAGCAAGCGATCTCGCCCGTTGCCACCCAGCAGGATGTCGTGGCCGCCGCCGGTGGACAGATAGTCGTCGCCATCGCCGCCGCTGAGGAAGGAGTTGACATTCAGCGCGGGATTGACGAGCAACGTGTCGTTGCCTCCGTAGCCATACAGTTTGAGCTGCATCAATCCGGCCAGGCTAAATACGCCCAGCGACTGGCTGCCGCTCTTGACTTCGACGTTGCCGCCGGGGGCCGGGTTGATGGCCAAGTAATCGTTGGCGTCCGTACCTTGCACCACCAACGTGTCGCCTACTTGCTCGGCGACTGGCGCGGTCGAGAACACGCCGAACACGGAGACCGTTTTGCTGATCTCGCTGGCCATAACTACCAGCGGGGTGTGCGTGGGGCTGTTCGCGGCCGGAATGAAGATCAGCCCTTCTGGTCCCAAGTCGCCGTCGGTCTGCCCGACGAACCGATCGTTAAGGTACTGCACGTACTGGGGAGCATACGGATTGGTAACGTCGTAGACCATGATGCCGCCGACGCGTTCCAGCCCGATCAACGCATAAGTCCGATCGCCGAGGACCATCGTCGTGACAGCTTCTGGCTCGGAGCCCTTGTTGTCGCTCCGATCGTCGAAGGCGTCTTCTTCATGATTGCTGTTAAACAGTGTCGGGAGCCAAGTGGCGGTGATCTTCTCGAAGTCATCCGCGCTGTCGTATACCAGCTTGCCGTCGGTAGTCCAGATGGAGAAGGAACGAGATCCGTAGGCGAAAAGCTCTTCGAACTTACCATCGCCATTGGCATCACCCGAGGCAGTGGTGATGTTGAGTCTGCCCAAGGCGGTGTTGGCCTTGAGGCTATTCGACAGGAACTCGTTGTCGAGCCCTATGGAGCTCACACGCGCTTCGTCGGTGAAGCCTTCATAGTCGCGGGCGTCTCCTTCGTTGGCAGTAACCAGGAATGTCTCGCCCCCGATGGTGAAGGATGCAATGGCATCTGGCATGTAAAGGCCCATCACCGGTTGCGGAACAATGTTGATGAGCTTGCGCGAGGACGAGACTTCCCGGTCGCTGGCGTCGAGAGCGTTGCTGTCGAGTGTGATGATGCCCAGAATGGCCGGAGTATTGCTGAAGATGATCCTGCCTGTGGTGCTGTTATAGCCGGCCACCTGGAAATCGTTGTCGTTGAGGACGGCAATGGTATTGGAGTCGATGAGCGCCAAGCCTTCCGCCTTATCGACCTTGTCATAGCCCGCAGCAATCAAGTCCACGAAGAGCGTCTTGTCGAGGACCTTCAGTCCGCCTTCAACTTCCGTAACGGCAAGCAGTTCTGCATCCGTCATTTGCTCGATCGTTTTGTTACCCGCGGAAGCAAACGTGGTGGGCAGACCCAGCGTGTTGGTGGCATCGGCAAGACTGAAGGAGTAAACACGTTTGTCACCTGTGGCACCGACGTCGTCGTCGCGTTCCATGACCAGGAACTTGCCAGCACCAAGTGCCACGGCGTCACCGATCTTATCGCTGATCACCTGGCCGTTCTCATTCGTATCAAGCCGATACAGATACTCGCCGGTCGGTTGCTGCGTGGAGATATCGAATTCCAGCACGCGAATCACACGGCCGGCCTTACTAGTGTTGTCGTTGCCCAGGTCAGGGTTATCGAGCGGGCTTTGGATGAAAGCGTAGATCTTGCCATCGCTATAAGCCACGGCCTCAAAGCCGCGATTGGATCGCCGCTGGGCATACACGGCGGGCAGCGCCGGTGTACCGGTTTCGGCAGGAGACCCTTCTGGCACGAACCGTTCGATGAGCTTGCCGCCGGCATCGAACTGATAAATGGCGGGACGATACTCGTCCACCATCCAGAAGTTTCCATCCGGCGTCTTCACGATCCCTTCCATATCCGCACCCAGCGGATCAAGCACGCCGAGCGGATTGAGCTTCAGATCGGTTGGCACTTCGTCATCGTAGGCCAGACCGGTCGTCCCGACGACGTTTGGCAGACCCGTCAGTAACGTGCCGTCGCCCCGCTTGAGCTGCACGCGCTCCGTGAGAAAAATCTCGCCAGAGGCGCGATCGACTTCAAACCGCACGAGTTCCGGTGCGAAGTCGGGCAATGGGAACGGACGCAAATCGCCTGTGTTGACTCCGTTGGGACCGCGGTCAGTGTGCGTGATGAACTTGTAGCGGCCGTTCTCTGGATTGATCCCATCGAACATCAGTCCCGAAAAACCACCGAGCTTGATCGTGTCGCCAAACTCCGTGGTGCCGAGGTCCGGTAAGTTCTGGAAGGTGAAGGTCTCCAACCGCGTGCTGCTTTCAGAATGATCTTTCGCCCCCAGTGGTAGCAAGCTCACAATCGACTCTGTGACCAGATCGATCACAGCGATAGCGTTGTTCTCTTGCAGCGTGACATAGGCCTTAGTGGAATCAGCGGAAACAGTGACGTATTCAGGTTCCAAGTCCTGGGCTACCGAAGCATTAGGGCCAAAGATACGAATCCCTTGTGCTCGCAGACCCGCGATCTGCCCGTTATAAGCCGTGAAGTCCAGGGTCTTCGCCGTGGCGGAGCCCACGCCGCCGGAGAGATCGACGATGCTAACTGTTCCCATTGGGTCGGCACTGGCATTCAGGATCAAGAGCTGTCCGTTCTGGACAAGTTCGGCATCCGCCAGATTCTGATGTGCTTGCACATTGATCAAGTAATAGCCAGGACCGAGAATCGCAGACAGATCGATGACGCCAGACGACTCTTCGTCTTGGGTCAACAAGCCGGGCTGACCAGAGGTGAATAGCGCCGAGTTGTGCTCGGCGATGGTGCGGAACTGACCGGTGGCGATGTCGTATTCATGAATCTTCGCTAGGTAGCTCTGATTACCTGGATCTTCTTGAATGACGACTTTGCCGCTTTCGGTGACGGTCATGTTGTCGAACATCTGGCCGGGATCGGCGAGTCCGTCAAGCAGCATCTCAATGGTACCGCCTGCCGCCGGATTGGCGATGTCGTCAAACCGCAAGCGATAGAGTCTCGAGGCACCGGCGGTGTTGCCAGTCCCATCCTTCAGGGTGCTGAAGCGATCGGTGGTGACGAAGTAGAAGTCTTCCGGGTTGTTCGGATCCCAGGCCCCATCCTCAGGCCGCAGGAACTCGGTGACGCCGTTGGCAGTGCTCTGGCTCTGCAGTTGTGCGCCTGTTAAGTCGGATGCATCACCG
>JBGSHH010000904.1:0-2247 GCA_041752355.1 Pirellulaceae bacterium
GCGTCTGGCTTCCCTGGGTATCAAGACCGTGGTGAGTGTCGATGGGGCCAAGCCGGATCTCGTACTGGCGAAACGCTATGGCCTGCGGTATATCCATATTCCCATTGGCTATGATGCCGTGCCGGAGAAGGCCGCGTTGCAATTGACGCGTCTGGTACGTGAGGTCGAGGGCCCGATCTATTTGCATTGCCATCATGGTCAGCATCGCGGCCCAGCCGCCGCCGCCATCGCCTGTGTCGCCGATGGCGCAGTGAGCGCCTCAGAGGCCAACGCGATCCTCAAAGGCGTCGGCACGAGCAAAGACTACACGGGACTTTGGCGGGATGTAGCGGGCTTCCAAGTGCCAGGCCAAGACGCCAAGTTGCCGCCGCTGGTCGAAACCGCCGAAGTGGAGTCGTTTCCTGCCGCCATGGCCAAAGTAGATCGGCATTGGGATCAACTCAAACTCTGCCGCGAAGCCCAGTGGAAAACGCCCGCCAAGCACCCGGATCTCGTTGCCAAGCAAGAGGCGTTATTGGTCTATGAGCAATTGCGCGAAGCGAGCCGCCATTTAATGCACGAACATACGCCAGAGTTTCGTGCCTGGCTGACCGACAGCGAGACCGCCGCCATGGCGCTGCAAACGAGCCTCAACAAGAACGATCTGGTCGCCGCCGAAAAGCACTACCAATCGCTCGCCAAAAGCTGCAAGCAGTGCCACGCCAAGTATCGGGACAAGTAGTTGTCAGCGCGGAGCTTTCAACTTCTTCATCGCGGCGCGCCACTGTGCTTCGAACTTCGGCAGTGGCTGACCGACGAACTTCTCCAGCCGAGCCACGCGATCGGTCGCTTGCGAAGTCGCCGCGTATTCGCGCAGGCGGTCGCTTCCGAGCAAGTCGTGCTCGAACGTGAGAAAATACGCCAGGCCCCAGGCGTAGAGGTAGTTGCGATCGGTATCTTCGGCTTGATGCGACTTGACGAAACTGTTGGCGTCGGTCAGCAAGAGTTGTGTGAGCGAGAGGGGCATCTCACTGGCCAGATCGGCTTGCAAGCGCGTCAGGAGTTCGCGATCAGGTGCATCGACGCGCAGCGCATCCGCTTCCAATTGGCCCCCTTCAAAGATCATTGCCAGACCTTCGTTGAGCCAGCGCGGCAATCCACCTTGGTCTTGCGGAAAGACGTAGTTCTCGACATAGGCATGGAAAGCCTCGTGACTCAAGCGACGAAACATCTCCGACGTAACTTGCGCGAAGTGGGCTTCATTGCGCCGATCGATGCCAGCGATGCGTGCCTCCAATTCCTTGAGTTCTCCGGCCCAGGCTGCTCGCCGCGCTTGCAACTCATCTTTAATCTCCGCGCGCGAGAAGCCTTTGCGTTTCATTTCTTCGGTTAACAGTTGAAGTCGCTTGGGCAGATCCTCGCCGAGCAATGCATACTCCGCCCTTGCGCGCTCGTTTTGCCCCCGTGCCTTGGCGAGTTCTTGGGAATAGGGGGTTAGTTCACTGCCGGCGACGATTTGATTATTCGTGATGGAATAGTACGCCGGATTGGCGATTTCCAGACGTTGGCTTTGCAAGTAGCCGCGATATTCATCCATCGAGCCCCACAGCAGCACTTGCAAATCGCGGCGTTCGTTTACCTTCGGTGGCAATAGCAGTCGATAGGCGCGAAACGTCTGCTCGATGCGCACGATGCAACGGCGGGTCGTTTCTTCATCAGCGGTGCTGGTCAGTGTGAACCAAGGGCCATGGTAGATCCGCACCGTTCGGCCATCGCGCGACTCTTCCAAGATCGACAGGTCTTGCATCCGTCCCGCTTCAATCATCGCCCGCTGACGGAATTGCTCGAAACGCGCTACCAACTGCTGATGCTCTTTCACAGGCAAGAGGTCTAAACTCTCAACCTGCTTGCGGGGAATCGGATAGAGAACCGCGAACATTGGCTTGCCTTGCGGTCGGACGATTTCAATAAACTCGATCAGTTCCTCATTCTGGGCTTGCAGCACACCACGCAGCGCGCGGCCATCCTTGAGTTTGAGCGTTTCGAGTTTCCAATCGTTGGTGGACGGAGCGGCTCCACTGGCGCGGGGATCATCCCCAGCGTAGACGGGCCAGCAGGTAATCATTTCCAGGCTAATCGCCACGCAAATGGCAAATACTTTGCAGCGCATCGTTGCCCCTCATTCGTTTTCACTCAGCCACTGCGACTTGGCGCGACAGCATTCGGGACAGAACCTTATCAACGCCAGCGTGGCCTCGTTATCGGTAA